>JAFAYP010000263.1 GCA_019240305.1 Solirubrobacterales bacterium | reverse complement strand
CCCGTCGTCCGCGGCCGCGACCACGGCTGGATCCACCACCGCCACGCCGACCACCCAGGGCGGCTTTGCCAGCGCGCTGGCCCAGGCCCAGCAGGGGACCGGCGTGGGCAGCGCCCAGGACGTGTCGAGCGCCGGCGGCGCCTCGCTGCCGGCCGGCGCCCAGAGCCAGTTGACCTCTGCCCAGCAGCAGTTCGCCTCGCGCCTGGCCGCCGACACCGGCCTCGACCCGTCGGTCGTCTCGTCCTGGCTGCTGGCCGAGGAGTCCGGGGGCGCTGCCCAGTCGCGCCAGGCTCAGAACAACAACGACTGGCTCAACATCGGCTACACCGACAGCGGCACCTACGGGTCCGCCGACTCGGTCTGGAGCGACCCGGTCACCGCCGCCGACGCGACGGCCGGCTGGCTCAAGGGCCAGAACACCATTCCCGGCTATGGCACGGCCAGCTCGGGGATCCAGGCCATCCTCACCACGGCCGGGCAGCCCGCCTCGATCCAGATCGCCGCGCTGCAGAACTCGGGCTGGGCCTCGTCCGGCTATCCCAGCCTGCCGTCGCTGTATCAGCAGCTCGCTACTTGACGAGCGAGATCACCGGCGGCCTCGGCTCGCTGCTCCGCGGCGCCCGCAGGTGTCGCACGCACTCCTCGGCCACCGCGGGCCGCCCCACGTGGAACCCCTGCGCGTAGTCGCAGCCGAGCTCGGCCAGCACCTGCTTGACGTTCTCGCTCTCCACGCCCTCGGCGGTCACCAGCAGCCCCAGGTTGCGGCCCAGGTCGATGATCGAGTGCACGAGCACGGCATCCTGGCGGTCGGTCTCCATCCCGGTCACGAACGAGCGGTCGATCTTGATCTCGTCCACCGGCAGTTGCTGCAGCTGCGTCAGCGACGAGTAGCCGGTTCCGAAGTCGTCGATGGCGATCGTCACCCCCATGGCCCGGAGCTCCTCGAGCGACGCGCGCGCTCGCGGAAGATCGGCCACGATCCGGCTCTCGGTGATCTCGAGCTGCAGCGCCGAGGCGTGCAGGTCAAAGCGCGCCAGCAGCGCCCCGATGGCCACCGTCAGGTCGTGATCGACCAGGCTGCGCGTCGACACGTTGACCGAGACGGTCACCTCGAGGCCAGCCCGCCGCCACAGCCGGCACTGCTCGAGCGAAGCCTCGAGCACCCGCTCGGTGAGCAGCTTGATGATTCCGGTCTGCTCGGCCAGCGGGATGAAGCCGTCGGGCCCGATGCACCCGAGCTGCGGATGGTTCCAGCGCACCAGCGCCTCGACTGCCATCGAAGCGCGGCCGTGGAGCGGCATCTTGGGCTGGTAGTGGACGACCAGCTCGCCGCGGTCGATGCCCCGGCGCAGCTGTGCGGCCAGGGCCAGGCGGTCGATGCTGTACTCGTCGTCCTCCTCGGCATAGGTGGCGACCCCGGCGTCCGAGCCCTTCGCGCAGTACATCGCCACGTCGGCGTGGCGCATCAGCTCAGGCGCGGTGCGACCGTGCTGCGGGTAGCAGGCGACTCCGATGCTGCCGCGCAGATGCAACGCCACCGAGTCGGCCTCGAGCGGCTGGTCGAGCGCCGCCAGCAGCCGCCCGGCGACCTGCTCGGCCTCCGCCTGCGGCCCGCGGACCAGAACACCGAACTCATCGCCGCCGATTCGCGCCAGCAGGGTGTCAGCGCCGCTGGCGGCGACCGCGTGCCCCAGCCGCCGCGCCACCTGCTGGATCACCCGGTCCCCCAGCTCGTGACCGAGGGTGTCGTTGATCGACTTGAAGTCGTCGAGGTCGAGCAGCATCACGGCCACCGCGCGGTCCTCGCGCGCGGCGTTCTCGAGTGCCTCCTGAACGGCCTCGGCCAGCGAGGACCGGTTGGCCAGCCCGGTCAGCCCGTCGTGCCGGGCACGATGGCTCGAAATCACCGCCTGCCGTCCGCCGAAGTACACGGCCAGCATCGGCACGAAGCACACCGGGACGAGCGCGACGCTCGCATCGGCCGAGGCCAGCAGCGCCGGGGCGAAGGCCAGCACGCAGCCGGCCGTCCAGGCCTGGAAGGCGAGATCC
>JAFAYP010000139.1 GCA_019240305.1 Solirubrobacterales bacterium | reverse complement strand
CCCGACTGATCGCTCGAGAGCAGGCCGGAGCCGCCGCCACAGGCGACGACGAACGAAACGGCGAACCCAAGCCCGCCGGCCAGGATGGCGCGAGGCGCATAGCGCATCCGCGCCGTGACTTTAGAGGGTCGGGTCGTTGGCATTTCGTTAGCGCGTCCGTTCGGCGTCCTGCCTGACAGCGCGGCCCGGCCGACGGGCTTATTGCCCGAAGGACAGGCGCTCGGCCAGCGAGTCTGGCAGGCGGGCGGCGCGGATGGCGGTAGCGGCACCGACGATGTCGTACTCGGTTCGACGGTAGACCGCCTCCCAGGTCTCGAGGTCGAGCTCGAGCCATGCGGCACGGGGATCTCCGTCGCGCGGCTGCCCGACGCTGCCCGGGTTGATCAACCACTCACCCTGCTCGATGTCCAGCTGCTCGTCGGGTCCGCGGGTCTGCCCGGTGGCCGACTGCCCGTCATGGCGCGAGAACGACAGGGCCACGTGGGAGTGCCCGATCAGGCAGACCCGGTGCGTCTGGGTGTCGAGGCACAGCTCGGCCTGCAGTGGTGAGAGCACGTACTCCCACACCGGATCACGCGGGCTGGCGTGGAACAACCCGACGTCCTCGTCCACGTGGGCGGGCTCGAGCTTCTCCAGGTACTCGCGCGTCTCGGGCACGATCACGCCCCGGGTCCAGCGAGCGGCGAGGGCCGCCCCGCGCGAGAACTCCTCGAGCGGGAGGGCTCCGCGGACGCCGAGATCATGGTTCCCGGCCAGGCAGATCGCCGCATAGCGGCGGGCCAGCTCCACGCAGGCATCGGGCTCCGCGCCGTAGCCCACCAGGTCGCCCAGGCACCACATCTCGTGGCACTCGGAGGCCTCGATCGCGTCCAGCACCGCCTCGAAGGCGTGCCGGTTGCCGTGTATGTCCGAAACGATGGCGACTCGCATGGGCTGTGCGGCTCGGTGGGCTCCGCGGGCTACAGTCTCGCTGGTGAGGCACCCTCGGCGCCACCGGCTGGTTGAATCGATGCTGCTGGCTGTGGTTGCCGCCGAGGTTGGCGTGCGACTGCTCTCCCCGCGGGAGCCCCCGATCGAGCCCGCGCAGGTCGATCTGGAAACCTACTTCAGTCAGGCCGAGATCGAGCGCGGGAGGCGCTTCGCCCGGCCTCAGCTCGCGCTCGCGCTGACTCGGGGCGCGATCGAGCTCGCCTCGCTCGTGCTGGTGGTGCGCAGGCCGCCGCGCCGGCTCTATCGCCTATTTGGGCGGCGGCCCGAGGCGGCCGGCGCCGCGAGCGCCGCCGCGCTCGTCGTCGGGCTCTCGCTGCCACCGCTTCCGCTGCAGGCGATCTCGCGCCGGCGCGGGATCTCGGTGGGGCTGGTCACCCAGTCGTGGCGGGGCTGGGCGGCCGATCTGCTCAAGGGCGCCGGGATCGAGGCGGTGCTGGCGGGTGGCGCCGGCGCCGCGGTGGTGGCCATCACACGGCGCTACCCCCGCGGGTGGTGGCTCCCGGCGTCGGCCGGCTCGGTGCTGTTCGGGGCCGGGCTGGCCGCGCTGGCCCCCGTGGTTCTCGATCCTGTGTTCAACGACTTCACGCCGCTCCCGGAAGGGGAGACGCGCTCTGACGTGCTGGAGCTCGCGGCCGCGGCCGGCGTCAGCGTGGGGGAGGTCTTCTCGATCGACGCGAGCCGGCGGACCACCGCGGCCAACGCCTACGTCACCGGGCTCGGCCCGACCAAGCGCGTCGTGCTGTTCGACACCCTGCTCGACCGCTATAACCGCGACGAGGTGCGCGTGGTGGTCGCCCATGAGCTGGCCCACGTCCGCAACCGCGACGTGCTCCGTGGCCTGATCTATGCCGCGCTGGTTGCCCCCGCCGCCGCTTTGGCCGTGCAGCGTCTGAGCTGGGCGCTCTCGCCCGAGCGGGGAAGCGCGGGCGCCCTGCCTGCCCTGGCCCTGGCCGCCGTGCTCGTCGGGGCGCCGACGGGACTGATCGGCAATCGTCTGTCGCGCGCGCTGGAGCGTCGCAGCGACGCCTACTCACTGGAGCTGACCGGGGCGGCGGACGCGTTCATCTCCTTCGAACGGGCGATCGCGCTCCAGAACGTGGCAGACCTCACGCCGCCGCGCTGGCTCGCATCATTGCTGGCCACGCACCCACCGACCGCGGAGCGGATCGGGGCGGCGGTCACCTACGCGCAGAGCTCGCAGGCCGGCTACTCGGAGGACGGCTCGTCGATCCCCTGAGAGCCGCCGTACTCGGGCAGATTCTTGATGCCCTCCCGCGTCTGCCACTTGGAGTAGTTGTCCTGCATCGCCTCGATCAGCTCTCGCATGAACTTCGCGCTGAGGTTGACCCGCGAGACCACCACGCCGGGGATCTCCTCGTCCTCCACCTCGTGGTCGACGCGGGCGAAGGTGATCGTGAACTCGTAGTCGGAGTGGCTGACGTTGGCGAAATTCGCGTATACGCCGGCCATGATGTCCGGCGAGAAGTGGATGTTGATGTGCCGCTCGGGGCGGGCGGGATCGTCCATGGAACGTAGTATCCCATCGTGAAGATCCTCGTCGTCGCCGTCGGTAGGCTGCGCCCGCCATTCTCCGACGATGTCCAGCACTATCAGAAGCTGCTTGCGCGCCACGTCAAGCTCGAGCTGATCGAGGTGCGCGAGGACGATCACGTGAGCCGACGGATCCCGGAGCGGATCTTCGTCTCGCTGCTCGACCGCGAGGGCGTGGAGATCGACTCGTTGGGCTTCAGTGAGTTTCTGGAGGCTCGGCGCCAGAGCGGCCAGGATCTCTGCTTCGTGGTCGGCGGGCCGTTCGGGCTCCAGCTCGAGGAGGTCGACCACCGCCTGTCGCTGGGCGCGCTCACGCTGCCACACCAGCTGGCTCGCGTGGTCCTGCTCGAGCAGATCTACCGCGCGCACAAGATCTTGGCCGGCGAGCCGTATCACTATTAGGGCGCACGAGGACCACTGATGGCCGAATGGAGCGACAGCGGGGCCTGGATGTTTCCGGGCGAGGACGGCGGGCGCGAACGTCGCGACGCCCTCCGACAGCGCGCCCACGCCCGGCGCGAGGTGCGCCTGTTTATGCGTCGGCTGGGGATCCTGATGGCGGCCCTGAGCGTGCTGGTCATCGCCGGCACGATCGGCTTCGCGCTGACCGAGCACGTCTCGGTCGGATACGCCTTCGACTGGACGCTCGATACGGTCACCACGCTCGGGTCGATCCAGGATCCTCACAACACCGGCGGGCGCGTCGTGAAGGTCGCGCTAGAGCTGCTAGGCATAGGTACGCTCTTCTACGCCCTGGCGACCGTCGCGGAGTTCTTCGTCTCAGGCCAGCTCAGCGGCGTGCTCGAGGAGCGCCGCACCGAGAAAATGATCCAATCATTCAGCGACCACTACATCGTGTGCGGATTCGGCCGAGTGGGCCGCCAGGTCTCACGTGACCTGCGGGCGGCCGGGGCCCAGCACGTGGTGATCGATCCCAATCCCGTCAACCGCGAGGCCGCGCTCGCCGCCGGCGTTCCGTTGATCGAGAGCGAGGCGTCCGACGACGAGGTGCTGATGCAGGCGGGAATCAAGCGGGCGGAGGGCGTGATCGCATGCGTCGATTCCGACGCTGAGAACATCTTCATCACGCTGACCGCGCGCGAGCTGCGCTCGGACATTCTGATCATCGCGCGGGCCTCGGCTGAGGACTCCGAGAAGAAGCTCCTGCGCGCCGGCGCCGACCGCGTGATCTCGCCCTATAAGACGTCCGGCTCGGAGATGGCGCGGATCGCGCTACGTCCGCAGGTGGGCGGCGCGCTCGACCTGGCCGATTACCGGATGGAGGAGATCGAGGTCTCGCCGGCGTGCGCGGCCCTGGGCCGCCAGATCGCCGATATCAGCGGCGCCGCCGTGATCGTGGCCATCCGCCACCCCGACGGGCGACTCGAGACCCAGCCATCGGGCCAGACCGAGCTCCGGGTCGGCGACATGATCATCGCCATGGGGCCGCCGGCTGACGTCGAACGCCTCGACCGCATGTTCCAGCCGCCGCGCGGCTTCTCTTCGATTCGCGGAGCCATCCAGGAGCTGTGAGCTTCCGGATGACAGACACCGGCCCGCTCGAGGAGCTCGCGGCCGCGGTTCGCGCGGCCGTGGCGAGCGTGCGGGGCGCGAGAGACGAGCCGCCCGCCGCGCCGACGCTCGATCGGCCGCGCCACAAGGGTCTGGGCGACTACTCGACGAACGCCGCGATGCTGCTGGCGCCGGTGCTTGGGGAGCCCCCGCGGGAGGTCGCCGCCAGGCTCGCGGACGAGCTCGGTGGGTTGCTCGGCGACGACC
>JAFAYP010000033.1 GCA_019240305.1 Solirubrobacterales bacterium | reverse complement strand
GCGGCGGACGATCGCCGGAATCGACTCGAGCTCGGCCAGGCGCGAGGCCCGCCAGCGCCGCTCGCCGGCGATCAGCTCGTAACGGCCGTTGGGGAGCGGCCGGACGAGGACGGGCTGGAGAACGCCACTGGCGCGGATCGAGCCGGCGAGGGCGAGCAGCGAATCCTCGTCGAAGGTGCGACGCGGCTGCTTTTCGCTTGGATCGATCATGTCGATCGGGATCGGGCGTAGCTCCTGGAGCTCGTCCCGGGGTGCTACGGACAGGATCGCGGCCAGGCCGCGGCCCATTCCCTTCGGTCGTTCAGCCACGTGCGGCCACCTCCTTGGCCAGTTCGAAGTAGGCATCGGCGCCGGCGCAGTGCGGATCGTGGTGAATCACCGGCTTGCCGAAGCTCGGCGCCTCACCGATGCGGACGTTGCGGGGGATGACGGTGTCGAACACGAGCTCGGGGAAATGCTGACGAACCTCCCGCTCGACGTCCTGGGCCAGGCGGGTGCGACCGTCGTGCATGGTCAGGAGCATCCCGGCCACAGTAAGCCATGGATTGAGCTCGCGCTGAACGAGCGACAGCGTGTCGAGCAGACCGGCCAGGCCCTCCAGGGCGAAGTATTCCGCCTGGACGGGGACGATCACGCGGTCGGCGGCGACCAGTGCGTTCACGGTCAGCGGGCCGAGCGACGGCGGGCAATCGAGCAGGACGAAGGCGTAGCGCTCGCGCACCCCGGTGAGCGCCTCACGCAGGCGGGTCTCCGAGCCGGCGATGCGCGGCAACTCGACGTTGGCCCCGGCCAGGTCGGGCCCGGCCGGGACGAGCGAGAGGCGCTCGATCGCCGTGGGCTTCACGGCGTCTTCGACCCGGGCGGAGCCCACCAACACGTCGTAGATCGTCTCCGGCTCGTCCTTGCCGATGCCCAGCCCGATCGTCGCGTTGGCCTGGGGGTCGATGTCGACCAGCAGCGCTTCGTACCCGGCTTCGGCCACGCAGGCCGCGAGGTTCACCGCGGTGGTCGTCTTTCCGACTCCGCCCTTCTGGTTGGCGATTGCGTACACGGTGCCCATCGAGCGGAAGCTACCGCCGGGGGCGGTCAGATCCCCTGGCTGCAACAGGTCTTGCTACCCGGCCCCGAGCGGGCGCTTGAGGGCCATCCCGGGCCGGCGGGGAAACCCTGAAGGTGTCGACGTAACCTTCGACATGAGGTGCAGGTGCCGGCTCTGGGCCTCCCGGTAGGGCATCACCGGCACGATTCCGGCGCCCTCAAGGCCCAGCGCCGCGGCCGCCCGCGCGGCCGCGGCCTCCGCCTCCGGCTCCCGTCGACCCCGCCAGGCCACCAGCGTTCCGCCGAGCGCGAGCAACGGGGCCGCGTACTCGACGACGACGTCCGGCGCAGCCAGGGCGCGTGCGGTCACCAGATCGAACGCCTCGAGGCCCTCGGGCCAGGCCTCGGCCCGGCGGTGAACGACGCGCGCGTTCGGGATCCCACACGCGGCCACCGCGCGCTCGAGGAAGGCGCATTTGCGCGCCGCGCTCTCCACCAACGACACCTCGGCATCGGGCAGGGCGATCGCCAGGGGCAGCCCGGGAACACCTGCGCCGCTGCCGAGATCCGCCACCGATCGAGCGGTCCGGACCACCTCGAGCTCCAGCGCGACCAGCGAATCGGCCAGGTGATCGTCGATCACCTTGACCGGATCCCGGACTGCGGTCGGAGCCAGGCGATCCTCCGCCAGCAGCCGGTGCAGCGCGGACAGCTGCGCTGCCGCACCCCCGGGCAGCGCGTGGCGCTCGGCCAGAGCGGCGATCCGAGCCGCGGGATCGCCCGGCGAGTCAGGCGTCGCCGCCTCCGTCGAGCAGTCCGAGGCGCCGGCGCTCGCGGCTGATGTAGGCCGAGTACTTGCCGAGCATCTCGGCAAGCCGCTCGGACGCCGGCGCGTCCAGGCCGCTGTGCAGGCTGTCTTCGAGCAGCGGCAACACATCGCGCACCAGGGCGGTGCCCCGCGCCATCCACTGGTAGTAGGAGCGGCCGCCATGGTGGTAGGGGCCGTATAACCGGGTTTCGGGGAACCG
>JAFAYP010000013.1 GCA_019240305.1 Solirubrobacterales bacterium | reverse complement strand
AGGAGCTCGTGTTCATCTCTCAGGGCGGCATGGTTCAGCGCACGTCGGTGCGGGGCATCAGCCGCTACGGCCGGGCCTCGCAGGGCGTGAGATTGATGAACATCCGCGACGACGACCAGGTGAGCGCGGTGGCGCTGGTGGTCGAGTCCGAGGCCTCGACGGCTGCTCAGGTAGCCGATGACCCCGACGCCGTGGGGGAGGAGTCGATGGGCGAGGCCGCGGAGCCGACCGGCGAGAGCGAGGGCGAGAGCGAGGGCGAGAGCCCGGGCGCGGAAGCGCCAGACGACGACGCCGAGCCGGGCGACAACGGGTAGCCCAGCCGAGCGGGTGCCGCTCCGGTTCACCCGCCGAAGGCCAACTCCCCGAGTAGCGCCTGATCTGCTCAAGCGGCCATTCCGGCGTACCGATAAGCGGAGGAATGGGACAGGAAGTGGAACAGCCGCGCCTGCGGATGCCTGTGCGCCGGCATCTGGGGCGTCTGGGGTGGGTGCGCATGGCAGTGATCGTCGCGTGGCTGGCCGTGATCGCGGTCGGCGGCCTCGTCCTGTCTGACTCCCAGCAGAGCAGCCGCGCCGCCATGGCCGGTCGTCTCGACGCGCGCACCAAGTACGTGGCCACCTTCATCTCGATCTACGCGCACGACTTGGTGGTCAGGGAGCGCTCGGGGGCGGAGAGCTGGTTGGCGAGCAGCCGGGTCGATGCCGCCACGCTCGAGCGGACCTCGTCCGCGCTCAACCTGAGCGCTGCCGTGCTCCTCGACGGCCGCGGCCGGGCGATCACCCCGTTCTCGACCGCCGGGTCATCGCTCGACTCCATGCTCGCGCGGGGCGCGGCCGGGCTGGAGGGCGTCGGGTCGCGCGTCTCGTTGGTCATGCTTGGGCAGACGCCGGTGATCACCTTCGCGGTCCGCTTCCGGAGCGCTTCGGGGCCACGCGTGCTCGCCGGTGCCTATGACGTGGCGAACACCGTGCTGCCCACCGCGCTCGACCACATGCTCTCCACCCAGGGCTGGCAGGCTGACCTGGTCGATTCCTCCGGCGCTCGGCTCGCCGCGGGCCGGCCGGGTCCGGCGCCGGCCGATTCGGTGACGTTCACCGCCCCGGTGGCCGGCACGCAGTGGCGGATCGTGGTCAGGGATCCGCAGAGCCAGCTGTACAGCTTCCTCTACGGCGGCGGTCGCTGGGTCTCGTGGCTGGCGCTGAGTGGCCTGGCCGTCGCCGGCCTGGCCATCATCCTGCTGATCGCCGGCCTGGCCCGGCAGCGCACGCAGCTGACCGTGCTCAACCGAGAGCTGGCCCGGCTGGCCGC
Organism: Solirubrobacterales bacterium; assembly: GCA_019240305.1. Classification (GTDB taxonomy): domain Bacteria; phylum Actinomycetota; class Thermoleophilia; order Solirubrobacterales; family Solirubrobacteraceae; genus Palsa-465. The sequence continues at coordinate 2,932 of JAFAYP010000013.1, read as the reverse complement.
AGTCGACGCGCTGACCGGCCTGCGCAATCGCCGGGCGATCGAGGAGTACCTGAACGAGGCGCTGAGCGCGGCCCGCCGGCACGAGCTGGCGCTGTCGGTGCTGGTCATCGACGTCGATCACTTCAAGCCCTTCAACGACCGGCTCGGTCACCGCAGCGGCGACGCCGTGCTCGTGCACACCGCTCGGGTGCTGGACGGCGCGCTGCGCACCGAGGATGCCATCGGCCGCTGGGGCGGCGAGGAGTTCCTGGTCGTCCTGCCCGGCACCGATGAGGCGGGCGCGGTGCAGGCCACCGAGCGTCTGCGCGCCGCGCTGGCCGCCGACCAACCGCCGGAGGCGAGTGAGACCGGGCTGCCGGTGACGGTGACGATCGGAGTGGCCGGATGGCACCACGAGGAGATGAGCGAGCTGATCAGCCGGGCCGACGACGCGCTGTACGGAGGCAAGGCCGCCGGCCGCGACACCGCGCGCGTGTCGGCCGTCGATACCGGCGGCGCCATCCGCTAATCTGATCTCACCAGAGAAAGGAGGTGGTCCGACTGTCTGAAAGTACTTGCGGGACCCTGGAGGTGTCCGGCCGCTAAGCCGGAGGCTGACCCCGCCTAGCGGAGTCCCCCCGAGACACCGTCGGAGCGAGCGCCGGGAGTAGTCCCTCCGGCATGCACCAGTTCGCTTCGGTGATGCCAGCCAAGATGATGTGTGAAGGGCGCCGATGTCGACGGCGCCCTTCATGCTTTCTGGGGCCGGGTTGGCTGGAGCCCGGCGCCTGGGGCAGGTCAGGTCGGCAGCGCGAGACCGACCAGATAGGTCGCGCCACCGACGATCACGCCGGCCAGCGTCATCTCCAGCCCGGCTGACCACCAACTCCGAAGGGTGACCAGCGACTTCGCCGCCCCCACCAGGAAGTGCGCCGCCAGGGAGACGATGGCGGCGGCCACGATCGCCACCGTTCCCGTGGTGAAGATGAACGGGATCACCGGCACGAGCGCCCCGAGCCCGGTCGAGATGCCCGCCGCGATCGCCGCCTGGGCGGGGTCGCCGCGCTCGCCCGTGATCCCGAACTCCTCGGCCGACAGCGCGCGCAGCATCGCGTCGGGCTGCGAGGCGAGCTGTGCGGCCATCGCGTCCGCGGTTGCCGGGTCCACCCCCTTGAGCTGATAGAAGAGCGAGAGCTCCTCCTGCTCCTCCTCGGGATGCTCGGCGATCTCCTGGCGCTCTCGCTCGACGTTGGCTGCGGCGACCTCGCCCTCGGAGCGTTCCGCCAGGAAGGCGCCGGTGGCCATCGACAGCGCGGACGCGACGGCGGCCGACACGCCGGCGGTCAGCACGAACGTCGAGCCGCCGGTCGCGCCGGATACGCCGGCGACGATCCCGAACACGGCGGCCAGGCCGTCGTTGGCGCCGTAGATCGCGCCGCTGATCCAGCCGCCGCCGGTTCGGTGCCACTTCTCGCGACCGATGATCTTGTTCAGCCGCACCTGGGCGGGGTGCACCGGCGCCTGCGCGCCGCCGTCCTGCGCGCCGTCCCCGTCGGACGTGCCCGAGCGCATCTCGCTCACCGCGTGCGAGTGCGCGCGCTCCTCCTTGCGGATGCTACGCAGCAACTCGTCGGTCGCGGGATCCCCGGTCGAGCGCTTGTAGAGGTCACCGACCTCCTCGTCCTCGGCCGCCTCGCGCGCGGCCAGCAGCCGGTCGATCGGGGCGATCCGCGCCTGGAGCCGTAACCAGGGGGACAGGCGCACGCTCGCGCGGGCCGGGATGTCGATTCCCAGCTCGGTCATACGCGCCTCGAGCCGCCGGCGGTGGCCACCCTCCGCCTCGGCCATCCGCCGGAGAATCTCCGCCTCGCGGTCCGGCATCCGCTCGGCGATCAGCTCGTAGACCCGCCCCGCGACGATCTCCCCGCGCCATGCCTCGAGCAAGCGCTCGCGTACCTGGTTGTCAACCTCGGTCGCAGACATGGCGCTCTGCCCGGGCAGTTACCACCGCCGGCCGCGCGCAAACGGGGCTAAGCGAGGTCTCACGGCCGATCGCTCTAGGCCGCGAGGTACTGCTGCCAGGCCACCGGGATCGTCGGGCTGGCGACATGAATGAACACGGTAGGGCTCGGGGTCCGCGGCTGCTTGGCCAGGCGCATGCCGGCCTGGCGGAGCAGGGCGTCGCCCTTGCGGCGGTTGCAGGGCGCGCACGAGGCGACGATGTTGTCCCAGCTCGAGCCGCCGCCTTTGGAGCGCGGGATCACGTGATCGACGGTCAGGTTCGAGCGCGAGCCGCAGTACTGGCAGGTCCAGTTGTCGCGGGCGAACACGGCCCGGCGTGTGATCTTGCGCCGGTGGGTGTCGCGCGGGATCCGCACGTAGGTGACAAGCCGGATGACCATGGGGCGAGACATCGTCTGGGTCGCCGAGTGCAGCTCCCAGTCGGCGCGCTCGATGATCTCCGCCTTGTCCTTGAGCAGCAGGACGACCGCGCGACGGACCGTGCACACGTTGATCGGCTCAAACGTCGCATTCAGCACGAGCACCCGGCCAACCTCACGTCCGCGTCGCTGGTGCTCTGGAGGCGACGCGGACCAGACTGGCGCTGGTGCTGAGCTGGCCATGGCTGGCGGTGAGTTTATCGAGGGCCTCCCCAGACCGGACCCGGTTCACGAGTCCCACGCGCCGGCTTCACATGATGCTCACACGATCGCGGCCGGGAACGAGCCGAGCACCCGGAGCGCTTCGACGTGGGCACGCAGGCCGCTCAGGGCGTCGGCCACATGCGGCTCGAGGTCACGGCCCTCGAGGTCGAGGAAGAACATGTAGCGCCCCAGGCCCTGCTTGCGCGGGCGCGACTCGATCCGGGTCAGGTTGACCTCGCGGCTGGCGAACTCCGACAGGCAGTGAACGAGCCAGCCGGGCGCCTCCGAGCCCACGCCCCAGAACACGA
>JAFAYP010000519.1 GCA_019240305.1 Solirubrobacterales bacterium | reverse complement strand
GGCGTGGTGCACCCTGACCGTCGAGGCCCAGCGCGGCGACGAGAACTCGATGTTCGAGCTCTATCGCCGGGCGCTCCGGCTGCGCCGGGAGCACCCTGCCCTCGGCGACGGCCGGCTGGCTTGGCTGCCCGCGCCGGCCGGCGCGCTCGCCTTCGCCCGCGAGCCGGGCTTTGCCTGCCTGGTGAACATCTCGGGCGGGCCGGTGGCTCCACCGGCGGGCTCCGAGCTACTCATCAGCAGCGGTCCGCTGAGCTCGGACGGCCGCGTCCCGGCCGACACCGCGGCCTGGTTCTCGGTCTGAGCGGCCCGGCCGCGCCAGCACGCCCACCGCTCCCCGGATGCGCCCCGCGCCGCGCCAGCACGCCCCGGCCGCCCTCACAACGTGCTTAACCTGCCAAACCGCCCACCCAGCACCCCGCCGAGCGCACATAAGCATTCCCACGATGCTTATCTGTACTTTGCGGACGTCGTTGGGTGCGCTTTGGCGAGATAAGCATGGGCGCCGCGGCCTGAATCGTCGGAGCGCACGCCATAGCGGCCCGAGCCAGCGCTAAGCCAGCCGGACCCGCGCGCAACCGGGCCTAGTAGCCCTGGTTGCTCAGGCTGGAGCCCTGGCCGCTCTTGTTCTTCTTGTTGCTGCTGCCCTGCGTGGTGCTCGAGCCGGTGGGCTTGGGCGTGGCCACCACGGGGGCCGGCGAAGACGTCGTCACCGGCGGGGGCGCGGCATGCGTCGTGACCGGCGGGGCGCTGGTGGTCGCCGGAGCCTGGGAGCTGCTCGACGCGCTGGTCGCGACCGGCTTGGCGGTGTGCGCCGTGGCCTTGTGATGCTTGGTCGTCTTCTTGTGCACCACGGTCTTCACGGTGGTCGTCTGTGGGGCCTGGGTGCTCGTCGTCGGCGGAGTGGACGCCGCCGGCGTGGAGCTCGTCTGCGAACTCGATGTGCCCCCGCACCCGGCAGCCACCAGGGCTACCGCCATCGTGCTCAGCATTGCTTTTTTCATGCTTCCCATCCCATGATCGCTTCCAGGCGTCGGTAGGTGTTCAGGGTACAAGACACCTGCGGCGCCGCAACGTTGCGCCCCCCACCATCCGGCCAGGCGCCCCCTCCCGCCAACCCCGGTCCGCCAACCGCGGTCCGCCAAGCCGCCGGGTAAGGTATCGGCGCGGATGGAGGCATCGGGTACCTCGTCTGTCCCCGGGGACACGGACGGCGTCGCTCCAAGCGGGAACGCCGTGGCCGGCGCCGCCGGAACGGCCGCGCCAGTGGCCCTGACCGCCGATCCGCTGCCCACGGCCGACGGCGCCGAGGCCCGCGAGCAGCCCGCCCGGCGCTTCGGGTCGCGCCAGGCCCTGATCCTCGCCGTCTGCTGCGTGGCCCAGTTCATGGTCATCCTCGACCTGAGCATCGTCAACGTCGCGCTTCCGTCGATCCAGTCGAGCCTCAACTACACCTCGGCCGACCTGCAGTGGGTGGTCGACGCGTACGCCATCGCGTTCGCCGGTTTCCTGATGCTGGGCGGCCGGGCGGCCGATCAGCTCGGGCAGCGGCGGGTCTTCGTGGCCGCGCTGGTCCTGTTCTCGCTCACGTCCCTGGTTGGGGGCGCGGCGGTCAATCGCCAGATGCTGACCATCGCCCGCGGCGTGCAGGGCTTCAGCTGCGCCTTCATGGCGGCCGCCTCCCTGGCGATCATCACCTCATCCTTCAAGCCCGGCCCCCAGCTGCACCGGGCGATCGGCCTGTGGGCGGCCATGAACGGGCTGGGCGGGGCCGCCGGGACGTTGTTCGGCGGGATCATCACCCAGGAGCTCAGCTGGCGCTGGGTGCTGCTGATCAATCCCCCGATCGGCGCCGCAACCGCCGTGGTGGCGTTCGCGGTGGTCACCGATCGCCGCCGCGCTCGCGCCGATCGCAGCTTCGATCTGGGCGGGGCGCTGACCCTGACCCTCGGCCAGGTCGTGCTGGTCTACGGGGTGGTTCAGGCCGGGCTGCGCGGCTGGCACGCCGCTCTCGCGCTCGGACCGATCCTGGTCGGGTTGGCTCTGCTGGCCGCCTTCGGGCTCATCGAGGCTCGCTTCGCGTCCGAGCCGCTGGTGCCGTTCAAGGCCCTGACCAAGCCGCTCCAGGTGGCCAACGGGATCGTGCTGCTGTTCAGCGCCGCCCTGTTCCCCATGTGGTACCTGAGCTCGCTCTATCTGCAGCAGGTACTCGGCCTCTCACCGCTGCACGCCGGTCTGACCTTCCTGCCGATGGCGCTGTCGATCATGGTCGTGGCCCGCAGCGCCGGAAAGCTCGTGAGCCTGTTCGGCGTGCGCGCGGTGCTGGGCAGCGGGCTGCTGATGATGACCGGCGGGCTGCTCCTGTTCACCAAGATCGCCGCCAGCGGCAGCTCGGCGGTGTACGTGATCGTGCCGGGGGTACTCACCGCAGCCGGGATCGGCATGTCGATCGTGCCCTCCACGATCGCGGCCACCCAGGGCGCTCGGCAGGGCCAGGCCGGACTGGCCTCCGGCCTGGTCAACACCTCGCGCCAGGTGGGCGGCGGCCTCGGCCTTGCCGTGCTGATCACGCTGGCCACCTCGCTCTCGAGCCACCTGATTGGGCGCGGGCACGGCGTGCCCCAGGCACTGACCGATGGCTTCCGCCTGGGGTACTTCATCGCCGCCGGTCTGTGCGCCGCCGCCGCGATCACGACCTTCGCGCTGGTCCCGAAGGCCACGGGCGAGCAGGAGGCACCGACGCGTCGAATTCCGATGTTGGCCGCTGTGCTGGGTGTGATCGCCGCGTTCATCGCGCTGGACTTCGCGGTCGGCGGCTCCCACGGCGCGCCGCTCGGCGCCTACACGACCAACGGCACCTACAGCTACGTCTCGGCCCCCGCGTTGCGGCCCCCGATCATCCGCGCCACCACGGCGACCAACGGCGCCAAGCTCGCCCCCGGCTACATCCTGACCGCGAACTTCTACGACCTCAACCATCCACCGATGGTCGGCCAGAGCGGCCCGATGATCCTCGACAGCCGCCTCCAGCCGGTCTGGTTCAACCCCGTGCCCGTGGCGGACGTGGCGGGCAACCTGAGCCTTCAGGTCTACGACGGCCAGCCCGTGTTGACCTGGTGGCAGGGCACGATCACCAACACCGGCGCCACCGAGAGCGGCGAGGACGTGGTCGTCGATGAGCACTACCGGCCGATCGCGCGCCTGAAGGCGACGGACGGATGGGTGGTCACCCTGCACGAGATGGTCATCCGCGGCCACGACGCCTGGGTGACCGCCAACAAGAACATCCCGATGAACCTGTCCCGCTACGGCGGCGCCTACAACGGGGCGCTGATCGACTCCGCGGTGCAGGAGTACGACCTCACGACCGGCAAGCTGCTGCACAGCTGGGACGCGCTCGACCACATCCCGCTGTCTGACTCGCGCGCCTCGCTGCCCACCAACGGCTTCCCGTGGGACGCCTACCACGTCAACTCGATCAACCTCCCCGGAGACGGCACGTTCGTGGTGTCGATGCGCAACCTCTGGGCCGCCTACAAGGTGAACATCGCCACCGGGGCAATCGAGTGGACGCTCGGCGGACCGCACTCGAGCTTCAAGATCGGCAAGGGAGCCGATTTCCAGTGGCAGCACGACGTGGTCAGCTACCCCGGCACACCGCTGGTCACGATGTTCGACGACCACTGCTGCCAGATCACCGGCGGCGGCACTTACGTCAACCCCACCTCGTACTCACGCGGTCTGGTCCTCAAGCTCGACCCGAAGGCCCACAGCGCGACGCTGGCCGGCGAGTACACCCACGGCTCGAACTTCAACTCCGAGTACATGGGGAGCCTCGAGCCACTGGCCAACGGCAACGAGTTCGTCGGCTGGGGCTCGGCGCCGTTCTTCTCCGAGTACGACTCGTCGGGCAACCTGCTGCTCGACGCCCGTCTGCCGGGATCCGACATCACCTACCGCGCCACGGTCGAGCCGTGGGTGGGCAAGCCGCTCTATCCGCCCGCCGGGGCGGCCCGCCGGGCGAGTGGCCGGACCATCGTCTACGCCAGCTGGAACGGGGCCACCCAGGTGCGCTCGTGGCGGGTGCTCGGCGGAACGAGCGCCGCGGCTCAGGCGCCGGTGGCCTCGGCCCCGAAGGCCGGTTTCGAGACCGCGATCCCTGTCGCCTCGGGCTACCGGACCTTCCGGGTGCAGGCCCTCGACGCCGACGGCCGACCGATCGGCACCTCGCAGGCGTTCAGCGTCACGGGCTGAGCTCGCGAACATGCCACGGCGGACCACCTCCGAGACTAGGACTTCCGCCCGCCAATGTCGCAGTCTCGTGCGGCGGTCCGCCACGACAACCCGAGGAGGAGAAGGATGACCCAGTTCCCTCGCCGCCGCATGCTCGCGGCGCTGCTCACCGTGTTCGCGCTCGCCGGGCTCGCGGCCAGCGGCTCCTCCGCGGCCCGGCCACGGACGAGGGCCTCGGCGGACAAGCGCCCCCGCGTGGCCTCCAGCCAGCCCTGGCAGAACCAGGACCAGCCGCCGCTCGTGCGGGCGGACGAGCTGCTGGCC
>JAFAYP010000486.1 GCA_019240305.1 Solirubrobacterales bacterium | reverse complement strand
TCACGGTGGTGTTGTCGGTCACCACCACCTGTCCCGGCGCCGCGCCGGTCAGCTCGCCGATCAGGTTCCCGGCGCTCCCCGGCAGGTCCACCCAGTGGTCCCAGGACCGGGCCAGCGCCATCCCCCATTCCTGGCGCAGCACCTGCTCCACCCGGGTGCGGGTCGCGATCGGCAGCGCGCCGAGCGAGTTGCCGTTGAGATAGATAAGGGACGGGTCGTCGAGCGCGAATCGCGCGCGGAAGGAGGCCAGCGGGTCGGCGGCGTCCAGTTCCTCGGCGTGCGCTCGCTCCAGCAGCACCTCGGACATACCGCCCACCCTAAGTCCCGTGCACCCCAGGGCCCACGGGCACCGCCGTGCCCGCTAGGAGCGGTCCCCCTCGCGCGGCGCCGGGACCTGGTGCCCGGACGGCCGGAGCAGGGCCTCGGCCAGCGTGAGCACGGTCTCCTCCAGGGAGCCGATCTGGGTGGTCACGTCGTGCTGGGCCGCGTCGACGATCTTGGCGATGCTGTCCTGGATCTCGGTGTGCCCGGGCCGCGAGCGCAGCTCGTCCGCCAGCGGCTCGAGCTGGCCGGCCAGATGCTCGTCCACGGTCTCCAGCTGGCCGCCGACCGCGGTCACCTGCTGGCCGATCGTCTCGAGCTTGCCGGTGACGTCGGCGAAGCGGCCGTTGGCCGTGTCGAGCCGGCCGTCCAGTGCACCGAACTTGTCGCCCAGGCCCTCCATCCGGGCGCCGACGCCCTCCAGCCGGCCGTCGATGCCCTCGAGCCGGCCGCCCAGCGTGCCGACCTTGCCGTCGACCGCGCCGAGCTTGCTGTCCAGCGCGCTGAGCTTGCTGTCGACCGGGCCGAGCCGGCCCGCCACGGTGCCGAGCTTGCCGTCCACCGAGGTGAGTCCCTTGCCGTGCTCGCCCAGCCGGTCGTCAAGCCGCTCCATCCTGGTGTTCACGGTGCCCAGCTTGGTGTCCACGGCGACGAGCGCGGCCTCGGTCATGGCGATCCTGGTGTCGGTGGCGGCCAGGGTGTTGCCGATCGCGCCCAGCTTGGTGTCGGTGGCGCCGAGCGTGCTGTCGATGGTGCTGACCCGGTCGTACTGGTCGTCCAGGCGCTCGTCGAGCCGTTCCAGCCGGGCGTCGAGCGCGGCGACCCGGGCGTCGGTCGAGCCGATCTTGCTATCGGCGGCGGTCAGCTTGGCGTCCAGCGAGCCGAGCTTGCCGTCGGCCGCGGTGAGCTTCTCGTCGACCAGCGTGATCTTCTCGTCGGTGTCGGCCAGCCGCTCGTCCAGGCGCTCGTCGAGCCGCTCGATCCGGCCATGCACCACCTGGACCTGGCCGCCGAGCAGGTCGACCTGGCCGCCGACGCCGGCCAGGTTCTCGGCCAGGCCGCCGACCGTCGCGGTCACCGTCTCCAGCGCCTGGCTGACCCGGTTCGAGGTGGCCTCGGCGCTCTTGTCCACCTTCGCCGTCAGCGCCCCGAAGCCGACCTCGGTGCGCCCCTTGACCGCCGAGATCTCCTTGTCGAGCTGGCCGGTGCGCTGGGCGAGCTCGGCCACGGCCTTGTCCAGGCGGCTGAACCGCCCCGCGGCCGACTCCATGCTTTGCTGCAGCTTGCCCACGCACTGCTGCAGCCGGTTCATGCGCTCGTCTTGCCCGCGCAGCGCCTCCATGGCCTGCCCGATCGTGTCCGCCACCCCCTGCAGGCGCGGCAGTGCCTGCTCGACGTTCTCCGAGACGGTCCCCAGGTCAGCCCACAGCGAGTGCATCTCGGCCACCGGCGCCACCTGGCCGCGGAGCAGCTCGATGTGCTCGGCCAGCGACTCGGCCCACTGCGGCGGCTTCTGGCTGGTCTCTTCCAGGTGCTGAACCAGACCCTCGAGCCGGGCCGTCAGGCCGGGCATCTCCCGCTCGCGCACCTCCTTCACGAGCCACTCGAGCCCTTCCATCCGCTGCCGGATGTCCTCCAGCGCACTCGCGTTCGAGCGCTGATCGACGGCGTGCTCCTGGACCGTGCGGGCGAGCAGCTCGCGCATGCGGTCGGCGGCGGCCGGCTGGCCGCCACGCAGCAAGACGTGGTTGCCCGCCACGTGGTTGCCCGGCACGTGGTTACCCGACTGATCCATGGTGCTCCTTCAGAAAAGGGGTACCGCCCCGTAGGTTGCTACGCTGTCTCGCTAGGAGCAGCGACCGGACAACTCTAGTTGCTGTGTGTAATCAGTTGTGTACGGAGAGCGAAAGAGCCTGATTGCTGCCCGAGTTGCCGTTTGACGAGTTCGCTTCATCCCGCTACTGTTCCGGATTAGCACTCGGTGGTATAGAGTGCTAACGCGACGAGGCAGTCTGGCACCCGCGACGGCAGGCCGCACCGTTGGTCCTTCTCTAGCAACTCACCATTAGCCTTTCCGGAGGGGCAGGTCAGATCGTGACGACCGCCACCAAGGTAGTAATCAAGCCGCTCGAAGACCGGATCGTGGTTCGCCCGCTCGAAGCCGAGCAGACGACCGCGTCCGGTCTGGTGATCCCGGACACCGCCAAGGAGAAGCCCCAGGAGGGCGAGGTCTTGGCAGTGGGTCCCGGTCGCTTCGACGACGCCGGGTCCAAGCGTGTCCCCGTCGACGTCAAGGTCGGCGACGTGGTGCTGTACAGCAAGTACGGCGGCACCGAGGTGAAGTACGGAGGCGAGGAGTACCTGGTGCTCTCCGCCCGTGACGTACTCGCCGTCATCGACAAGTAGCACTCGTCGCCCGCTGGGGCAGGACCGCGCGTCCTGCCCCAGCGGGCTGACCAAGAACTCGATCCGATCGTAGGTTGAGG
>JAFAYP010000396.1 GCA_019240305.1 Solirubrobacterales bacterium | reverse complement strand
CGTCGCGGTCATCACGATGGTGACCGGCTTGGGCCCGCAGTTGAACTTGATGACGCCCCCCGCGGCAACCGCGCGCACCACCGCCGACGAGGTGCAGCCGGTCGGCGTGCCGCGCCCGATCACGTGGTTCGGATGGCTGGTATCGGCCACGCGGCCCGCCGGCGGGACATAGAAGTGTCCCCCGGGGTTGCCGGCCGCGGGCGCCACTGCCGGCAGCAGCAGCGCGGCGCCGATCAGGACACCGAGCAAAGCCGCGAAGGCGCGAATCTCCCGCATCGGTCGATCCTAGGCGCTCTGCGTCGCGGCGACGCCGTGGTGTGGTCAGCCGCGGTGAGCTTTGATGAGCTTTGACGCTGCTGTGAGCGCCAGGCGGGACAGGACGGTGCCGACCGCTACGATCGTCGGCCACCGCCGTCACCCCGCGAGCGTAGCTGTGTTCTTGCCCTCAGATTCCGCGTCAAGCAACAACGGGGCCCGTCCTCGGCTCGATCAGAGCACCCGGCAGAGGCTTGTCGTCGTCGCCTACATCCTCGCCGTGGCCGTGCCTCCGCTGGGCTTCGCGATCGCGATCGGGTTGATGCTCTCGCCGAGGCTGCGATCGAGGCACGCCGTATGGATCATCTTGCTGAGCATCGTTGCCGCGGCGATATGGCTGCTGATGATCAATGCCGGCGCCCTGAAGGACACCGGGCAGGGCTACTGAGCGTGCGCCCCGGCGCCCGCCTTGGGCGCCGGATCGGGATCGCGAACGGGGTGCTCGCGTCGTGGTGGTCGCGGGGACAGCCTGGAGTGCTTCGCATCGCGGATCCGGCGTCGCGGCGACAGTTCCCTCGGCGCGCGCGGCGACGGTCGGGAGGGGATCGGCGGCGGCGACAGCGGGGGCGTCGGCTCGCCGTCAGGACCGAACGATCCTCCCTGGGGCTCCTCACCTGCATCCGGGGGGTTCGATCGCAGTGCGTAGAGCAGAAGCCCGGCGATCGCGGCGAGATGCGGAACGATCAGCAGTAGGTAAAGCATCACTCCTCCCGCTTCGAACCCTACAAGCCGCCACGGTGGCTGTCGAGCCTCGGCTCGGCCCGATGGCCGAGTCGATTAGCGTGCGGCGCGTGACGGTCTCGGGCCGAGCAGATGTGGTGGTGGTCGGGCTGGGCGCGATGGGAAGCGCCGTGTGCGCCCAACTGGCCGGTCGCGGCGTCTCGGTCATCGGCATCGACCAGTACGACCCGCCGCATCCATACGGATCGACCCACGGCGAGACGAGGATGACCCGGCTGGCGGTCGGGGAGGGCGCCGAGTACGTGCCGCTCGTCCGACGCTCGCACGAGCTCTGGCGCGAGATCGAGGCGCAGACCGGAGCGGAGCTGCTGACCCAGTCGGGAGGGCTGATCATCTCGCGCCCAGGGAGCTGGTTCTTCGAGGGCACGCGCGAACTCGCGCTCCGGCTCGAGATAGAGCACGAGGAGCTCTCGCCGGCCGGGCTGCGCGAGCGCTTCCCGATGTTCGCGGCCGATGGGGAGACGGAGGGCTACTACGAGCCTGCCGCCGGGTTCGTGCGGCCCGAGGCGGCGGTGCGGGCCCAGCTCGAGGTGGCCCGGCGCGACGGTGCGCGGCTTCGGCCGGGCGAGCGCGTCCTCGAGTGGTCGGCATCCGGGCACGGGGTGGCCGTGGCCACGGACCGCGCCCGCTACGCCGCCCAGCAGCTGATCCTGTGCGCCGGCGCGTGGCTGCCGGGACTTTTCCCTGAGGGTCGGGATCTGTTCGCCGTCTATCGCCAGCTCCAGTTCTGGTTTCCGATCCGCCGGGGCTATGAGCAGCTCCGGGACATGCCGGTGTTCGTGTGGGACTTCGGCGGGGAGCGCGGTGACTTCGTCCACTTCGACGGGTTCTATGGCTTCCCGGCCGTGGACGGCCCCACCGGCGGGATCAAGGTCGCCACCGAGACCTACGAGACCACGACCAGGCCGGACGGGCGCCGGCGCCCCCCGTCGCCGGCGGAAACCGCCGCCATGTACCGCCGGTGCATCGAAGCCCGGTTGCCGTGGCTGGGCCCGGATCCGGTGCGGACCCTCTCCTGCCTCTACACGGCCACCCGCGGGAGTCGGTTCGTCATAGATCGACACCCCGGGCACGAGACTGTCCTGATCGTCTCGGCCTGCTCGGGTCACGGGTTCAAGCACTCGCCGGCGATCGGCGAGGCCGTGGCCCAGTGGGTCACCGAGGGCAGGCCCGGGCTCGACCTCACGCCGTTTTGCCTGCCGCCCGCACCACCGGCCCGGGAACCGACGGCGCAACACGAGGTTTGACGATGCCGGTTTCGTACGCGAGCACGACGGCCTGCGGATGCTCGCTCAGGCGGGCGGCCACGACCGCAGCGGCGGTCCCGCCGCCAACGGCCACCACGTCGTAGAGCTGCATGTCCTAGCTCATACGCCGACCCGGACCGCGGGTGTCTCCGTGGCGCGCTCGATGGCCGCGTCGGCGACCGGCTGGGCGGTGGGGAGCAAGCGGCGCGCGGCCCAGTAGTACAGCGGGCACACGACCGCCAGGCCCACGAGCCACGACAGGTCGACGTCGCCGAGGGACTTGGCTACTGGTCCGGTGAACAGCGTCGTGGAGATGAATGGGACCTGCACCGCCACACCGATCACGTACACGGCGCACGCCGGGACGTTGACACGGCCGTAGATGCCGCCGTCGGCGCGGAAGAACGAGTCGACGTCATAGTCACCGTGTTTGACCAGGTAGAAGTCCACGAGGTTGATCGCCGTCCACGGGATCAGCAGGTACAGGAGCAGGAAGATGAAGTTGGTGTAGTTGGTGACGAAGTTGGCCTTGCCGGCGATCGCCATGACCGCGGCGATGACCATGAACAGCGTCGCCAGCGCTGAGCGGGCGGCGCCGCGCGGCAGCCAGCTGGCCCGGAATGTCTGGCCGAAGGTGATCGTGCCGAGCACGCCGCCGTAGGCGTTGATCGCGTTCGTGTTGACGATCCCGACGCCGAGGACGAGCACGACCAGCCACCCGACCGCCCCGGCGGTGGAGTGCATCTCGGGGATGAGGCTGGCGGTCGGCGCGGCCGCGCCGAGCAGCGCGCCGAAGATCATCGGCAGGGCTGAGCCGAGCACGCAGCCCCAGTACGACGCCCAGAACGTGTCGGCCGCCCGGGTGTCCGCTGGCAGGTAACGGGAGTAGTCAGACACGTACGGCGCGTAGGAGATCTGCCACAGCACCGCGACCGCGGCCGTGGCCACGAATCCGCTGAGGGTGAATGTGCCGCGGGTGAGCGTTCCGTGCGGCGCGCCCTTGATGAACACGGCGACGACGGCCAGCACGAGCACCGCGCCGCACAGGGGTGTGGCGATCCGGTTGACGAGGTGGATCATGTCGTAGCCGAAGATGCAGATCGCCAGTCCGATGACCGCGACGATGATGATCGCGGCGTTGACCGAGATCCCGGGGACGAGCTCGTTGATCGACTCGCCGCCGAGCACGGCGTTAGACGCGATGAATCCGAGGTACATGATCATCACGACGGCGACGACGACAATTGCGCCCCAGGCACCGAACTGGCCTCGGCTCTGGATCATCTGGGGCACACCGAGGCGAGGACCCTG
>JAFAYP010000373.1 GCA_019240305.1 Solirubrobacterales bacterium | reverse complement strand
CGGCAGCTCGACCGCGGGGAACTGGTGGCCGTGCTGGGCGGCGCCGTCCTGGGCGCCTCGCTGTTTCTGGCTTGGTTCACCCTGGGCGACAAATACACGATGCTCGGAACCTGCCGGGGGCCCAGCACCTCATGCACGGGCTGGAAGTCGCTAGCGATCATCCGCTACCTGCTGCTGGTCACCGCGGTCGCCCCGCTGGTGCTGGCCTGGATCATCATCCGCGGTCACGCCCTCTCCTGGCCACGGGGAGAGATGACCGCGATCATCGCGATCGCCGCGCTCACGTTCACGCTGTTCCGCGGCCTGATCGACCGGCCCGGCACCCCGCCGGGCCAGGTCGGCCTCGCCGTCGGCTGGTGGGTCGGACTGGCCGGCAGCGTGCTCATCCTGCTCGGCTCGGTCTGGCGAGCCCAGGAGAGCGCCACCCGCAAGCCGCCGGGGCTGCCATGAGCCTCGGTCACGAGCAAGCCCGGGTCGACCGCAACCTGGCCCTCGAGCTGGTCCGGGTCACCGAGGCCGCCGCGCTCGCCTCCGCCCGCATGGTCGGGCGCGGAGACAAGGAGGGTGCCGACCAGGCCGCCGTCGACGCCATGCGCCATGTGCTCGAATCGGTCTCGATGGACGGCATGGTGGTCATCGGCGAGGGCGAGAAGGACGAGGCGCCGATGCTCTACAACGGCGAGCAGATCGGGGACGGAAGCCCGCCGAAGGTGGACATCGCGGTCGACCCGCTCGAGGGAACCCGTCTCACCGCGCTCGGAATGCCGAGTGCGATCTCGGTGATCGCGCTGGCCGAGCGCGGCACGATGTTCAACCCGGGCCCGATCGTCTACATGGAGAAGATCGCCGGCGGCCCCGAGATCGCCGACCTGCTCGACCTCGACCGGCCCCTGCCCGAGACCCTCGGTTTGATCGCCGAGCGCAAGAAGATCGACATCCGCGACGTGATGGTCGTGATGCTCGATCGCGAGCGCCACCAGGAGGCGATGGAGCAGGTGCGCGAGGCCGGCGCCCGGGTGCGCCTGATCATCGACGGCGACGTGTCCGCGGCGCTGCTCGCGGTATCGGACAACAGTCCCGTCGACATCCTGTGGGGGATCGGCGGCACGCCCGAGGGCGTGATCACCGCGGCGGCGATCAAATGCATCGGCGGCGAGCTCAAGGGCCGGCTCTGGCCGCGCAACGACGAGGAGCGCCAAGCGGCGCTCGACGCCGGGTACGACCTGTCGAAGACGCTCAGTTGCGATGAGTTGGTGCGCAGCGAGGACGTGTTCTTCTCGGCCACCGGGGTGACCGATGGCGACGTGCTCCAGGGCGTGCGCTACCAGGGCGACCGGGGGGCCACGACCGAGTCGCTGGTCATGCGTTCGCGCTCGGGCACGGTCCGTCGGGTCTCCGCGCGCCACGACCGCACCAAGTTGCGGACACTCACCGGCGTGAGGTACGGATAGCCGCTACTTGTGCACGCGGTCGCGGACCCGAACGACGGCCGCGCGGACGTCCGGATGAGGCACGGCGAAGCGCCCCACCTTGGACTTGGCCAGATCCAGCCGGGCCAGGGAGCGCAGGAAGGCGTGGGTGACCAGCACATGGATGGCCGACTGCGTCACCTCGTAGGCCGGGACGCTGAAGCCGGCGGCAATCGCCGGATAGAAATTGGCCACCTCGACCTCGATCAGGACCCTGACCCGACCTTCCGAGCCCCCCTCCAGGTGCGTGACCGCGAGGGCCAGGAAGCCGCATCCGCGGCCCGAGCGGGCCACGAGCAGGCCGTCGCGGATTTGCCAGCGGACGCTGCCGTAGTCGCGTTCGATGACGTACTCCGGGGCATCGAAGCGAAGCAGTGTGAGCGGGCGCGCGAGGAACACCACCGACCGTTCGTTCTCGCCGTAGACGACGCGGATCAGGCCGAGCGTCACCCGCGAGAGAAAGAGCCAGTAGGTCCGGGCCAGGTTCTCGAGGTTGGTGGCATTCCACATCCGCCGCCAGTCCTCCTCGGCCAGCGTGAGCTCGGCCAACTGCGCCGAGCGCACCGCGCCGTCCCGGGCAATCACCGTCGACTTCGGTGGCGAGACGATTGCCGCCTGGGCGGGAGTGCGCACACGCCGCCTGCGCCGCGAGGCGATGAGGGCACTGAGCCCGGCCAGGAAAGCGAGGAACGCGGCCACGATGGGGATTGTCTCAGCGTTTCAGCGGGGGAGGGGTTCGAGTGGGACGGTCGCGCCGGCCGCGAGCTCACCCTCGCCGGGGGCGATCAGGGCCAGCGCATCGGCGCCCAGCAGCGAGGTCACGATGTGGGAGCCCTGCGGGCCGTTGGGGCTGGCGGTGAGGCGTCCGTCGTGGCGCTCGAGGCGGACGCGGATGGCCTGCTCGCGGTCGGGATTGCGGGCGACCGGGGCGGCGAGGATCGCCTCGGACTCGAGCCGGGGCGCCTCGGCGCGGCCCTGGAGCGCGGCCAGGGCGGGCCGGACGAACAGCCCGAAGGTGACCACGGAGGACACCGGATTGCCGGGCAGGCCGAAGACCAGAGTGTTGCCACGCCTCCCGAACCACGTGGGCTTGCCGGGCTGGAGCGCCACGCGCCAGAACACCTGCTCGACGCCCAGGGTCTCGAGGGCGGGCTTGACATGATCGTGCGGTCCGACCGAGACCCCGCCGGAGATGATCACCAGGTCGGCGTGCTCGAGCGCCTCGGCCAGGCCCGCCTCGGTGGCGGCGCGATCGTCGGGCAGGCGAATGGGGGGAGCGCAGGCCGCGCCCTGATGCTCGGCCAGGGCGACCAGCATCGGGGCGTTGGAGTTGTGGATCTCACCCGGACCCAGCGGCTCGCCCGGCGCCTTGAGCTCATCCCCGGTGCTGAGGACGTGGACGGCGGGGCGGCGGGCCACGGTGAGCTGGGCCGCGCCGGCGGACACCGCGGCTCCGAGCTCGGCCGCTCCGAGCAGGGTGCCGGCCGGCAGCACGGTGCTGCCGGCGCGCATGTCCTCGCCCCGGTCGCGGACGTTGTCGCCCTCGTGCACGGCCGCGCGCGTGATGATCTCGCCCTCCCCGCCCTCGAGCGAGACATCCTCCTGGGGGATCACCGCGGTGGCGCTGTCCGGGACCGCGGCGCCGGTCGAGATCCGGATCGCCTGCCCCTGACCGAGCGACTGCGCGGAGGGGGCACCGGCCCGGGACTCGCCGACCACGCGCAGTGTGCGGCCGGCGGGACCGGGCGCGACCGCGTAGCCGTCCATCGCCGAGCACGGGAACGGTGGCACGTCACCGGCCACCTGGACGTCGGCTGCGAGTATCCGGTCGCGCGCCTGTGGGATCGCCACCGATTCGCTGGCCAGCGGCAAGACCGCATTCAGAACCAGCGACCGTGCCTCGGCAATCGTAAGTAGTGGAGGGGGCATTTCGTTCATTTTCTCGAATGCCGGAGATCGGACTCTCCAGGTGAGGATGCATGGACGCGATAGGTGGTAAAAGTGGGCCCGATGGAGCAGGGTGTGCCACGCCGTAGACGGCCGAGGCCGGTCGTAAGCGCGGGCGTCGAGGCACTGCTGGTGCGGGGCGAGGAGCTGGCCAAGGGCTGGCTGCTGGCGCTGGTCGAGGACGCGCCCCTCGAGGAGGCGGCGGCCATCCTGGCCGGCGACGTGGCCCGCGACGGTCCTCGGGTCTGCGTCGCGGTCGTCCGCGCCCTCGGTGACGAGGCCGACCTGCGCCGGCTCGAGCAGGAGGGTGCGCTCGAGCCGCTCGCCTCCCGGGTCGGTGAGCTGGCCGCGGCCAGTAGCGCCGAGGCGGCCGCCCAGGCGGTCAGGGCGCTCCAGGAGGTCGTGTGGGCTGCGCTGCGAGCCGAGCTCGTGCAGAGCGATCCGGACGTGCTGGTGGAAGCGTCCGAGCGGCTCTCACTGGTGGCTGCGCTGGTCTTGGCCGCCGTCCTGCGCCGGCGCGACGAGGTCGAAGGCGAGGCGACCACGGCCGGACCGGCCCGGGTGGCGCCGCTGCGGGTGGCTCGTCCCGGTCAGGGGAGCGTGAGGCCGGGGCTTGAGGAGACCGGGGGCGCGGCGGGGGCCGCCGGCGAGCCGAGGACGGGCGGCGTGCCCGAGGCGGGCGGGGTGGGCGATGGGCAAGACCAAGAAGCAGCGACGGCGAGCACCTACGGCGCGACCGGGCGCGGACCCGAGCAGAGCCGGGACGCCCTGTGGATCGGTGCCCTCAAAGACGAGATCGTGCGCGCCGCCCGGGCCTCGCTTCCGCTCTCGCTGTTGCTGGTCGAGCTCGACGAGGCCGAGCGGATGGCTCAGGTCGAGCCGCACGCCGAGACGAGCGCGACCTTCAGCCGGTTCGCGCAGGCGGTCCGCACCGCGGTCCGGCGCCGCGACGTGCTGGCCTGTGAGACCGACAGCCGTGCGTGGATCATCGCGCGCGACACGGGGCGCGCCGGGGCGCAGGCCCTGGGGTCGCGGATCGTCACCAGCGTTCCCGGCGAGGAGTCCTGGCGGGGGGCGCCGCTGACCGTCAGTGTCGGCCTCGCCGTGCTCGGCGAGGACGGGCACAACGCGGACGCAATGATCGACGCGGCCGAGCAGATGCGGTTCGCGGCCGAGGCCAGCGGAATCGGGATCGTCGCCGACGATGAGGACGACTTCGATGATCCCGAGCCGTCCGGGTTCGACCCGGGCCTGGCCGGCTGAGCTCGGCGGCTACTGGGCGGTTGGAGCCGCGGAGCCCGAGCTGGAGCTGCTCGGAGCGATGGAGCTGCTCGGCACCGCCGCTGCCCCGACGGTCTCCGTGCCCAGCATGCCGAGCGCGCGGCCGCTGGCCATCGTGAGATCCCAGTTGGCGTTATGCGCATACGGCCCCCGGTCGATGACCGGGACGGTCAGGACGTTCCCGTCGTAATAGATCTGGATCTGGGTTCCGCAGGGGAGGGTCCGGTTGGCCACGCCGATCGTGCGGCGGCGGAGGATCACGCCGCAGGCGGTGCGTTGCCCGTAGAAGCCGGGGCCGTAGAGGGTGGCGACCGAGCGGCGGTACACCGTGATCGACAGCGAAGGCGCCGAGGCGGCCGCACTCGTGGCCTGGTTGCCCTGGAGCACCGCGCGGACCGTCAGCTGACCGGCGCTCTTGGTGTGGAAGGTCGCGGTGAACGAGCCGTTCGACGTGGCGTGGGTGACGGCCACGGACACCCAGCTCGAGCCCGGTGCGGCGGGAAGCTGATCGATCTCGACGGCATCGCCTGCATCACCGGAAGGCACGGTGCCGCTCACCGCCACCCCGCTGCGCAGGAACGCCGAGGCGTCCGAGGAGATCGTGATCCCATTGCTGGTGGCGCTCTCGGTGACGTTGCCGGGCTGGGCGCTGGGGGCGCTCCCCGACCCGGTTCCAGATCCTGGCCCCATCCCCGCGCCTCCGGATCCGGCCCACGCCAGGGCAGGGACGGTCAAGGCGCCGGCCGCGACGGCCAGCAGCGGAACTACACAACGGTTGGCGCGAGCTCTGGCGAGCAGCTGATCGGTCCTCTCGGTTTGTGCCTACGGGGTGAGCTGACGGGCTCGCGCCTGGTTTGCGCTACGGCCCCAGCCGGGACCGATTCGCCCCTGCGAATCCGGAGATCCGCAAGTGGTTCCCCCGCCGATCACCCGCGGACGAGTGATCGCTCGGCATGAACGGCTCGGCATTCTAACCATCTCTGACGGCAGCTCGCGCCGCCGGCCCGAGAAATCAGGGGCGCGGAAGCCGCTCGACCACGCGCCGAACGGCGCGGGCAGTCACTGCCAGCCCGATCTCGGCCAGCTCGGCCGCCGCCTGGGCGGCTGTACCCAGGAGGTGGCGACCGTTCGGGTCGGTTGGGTGCTCGGCCCGCGGCGTCTCCGGGACCCCGGCGGGCTGGGCGGGCTGACGCAGCCGCTGAGGACGCTGACGCGCCGCTGGGCTCGGGAGGGTGGGTGACGCAGAGGCGGCCGCCCTGGTCCGGACGGGAGCCTTGGCCTTGGCGGGCGCCCTGGTTTGGGCGGTCGTCTTGCTCTTGGCGGGCGCCCTGGTTTGGGCGGTCGTCTTGCTCTTGGCGGGCGCCCTGGTCTGGGCGGTCGTCTTGCTCTTGGCGGGCGCCTTGCTCTTGGCGGTCGTCTTGCTCTTGGCGGGCGCCGGGGTCTCGGTGGCGGGCGGTTCGGCCGGCGGGGAGCGCTTGGCGCTACGGCGCTGCGGGCGGTGTTGGGGCAGCGATCCGAGGACGTCAGACGAGCGTTGCGGGCTCACCGGGAACATGATGGCGCACCCCGGAACCGGCCGTCGGGTCCACGGTTCTTACGAAAATCCGAGCATGGCTTGAAACTCGGGCTACCGTTGCGGTTATACGTAATGCCTACGAGCGCATCGAAGGGCGAATCAGAGCCGCAGCGAACCGGTCTGACAGCACCGGCGCCGGCCATGCAAACCTCAGTCAGCCCCCGCGCCCCGGCCAACGTAGTTTCGTTGACTTCAAAAAGTATAG
>JAFAYP010000303.1 GCA_019240305.1 Solirubrobacterales bacterium | reverse complement strand
CAGGATGTCGTGGATCCCGGCCAGCTCGAGCACGGCGCGCACGCCACCGCCGGCGATCACGCCGGTTCCGGGCGCGGCCGGCTTCAGGAAGACGCGGCCGGAGCCGAAGATGCCGGTCGTCTGATGGGTGATCGTCGAGCCGTGCTTGGGCACGCGATACAGGTTCTTCTTGGCCTGCTCGACGCCCTTCTGGATCGCCACGGGGACCTCGTTGGCCTTGCCGTAGCCGATGCCGACGACCTCGCGCTCATCCCCGACCACCACGAGCGCGGTGAACGAGAAGCGCCGGCCGCCCTTGACAACCTTGGCCACGCGGTTGATCTCGACCACGCGCTCCTGGAGGTCGAGGCCGGCGGAGGAAACTGAGCGATCGCGTATCGGCATGGCAGGTCCAGGTTAGCGATCTGCCCTAGAAGGCCAGCCCGCCCTCGCGGGCTCCGTCGGCGAGCGCCTTGACGCGCCCGTGGTACTTGTAGCCGCCGCGGTCGAACACCGCGGTCTCGACGCCCGCCTCGCGCGCCCGCTCGGCGAGCAGGCCGCCGACGCGCTGGGCCTGCTCCATCCGGCCCAGGCCGCGCAGGTCCGCCTCGGTCCAGTTGACCGCGGCCAGCGTGCGCCCGCTGTCGTCGTCGATGAGCTGGGCGAAGATGCCCCGGTTGGAGCGGAACACCGAGATGCGGGGGCGCTCGGCGGTGCCGCGGACCTTCGCGCGCACGCGGCGCCGGCGCTTGAGTCGCTGCGCGGGCTTGGTGAGGACGGTCATGCCCGCTTGCCCACCTTCCGGGCGACGTACTCGCCCTCGTAGCGGATGCCCTTGCCCTTGTACGGCTCGGGCTTGCGCTGCTTGCGGATCAGCGCGGCGATCTCGCCGACCTGCTGCTTGGAGGCTCCGCGCACCACGATGCGGGTCGGCTGCGGCACCTCGAACTCGATCCCGTCCGGCGCCTTGATCGACACAGGATGCGAGTAGCCCAGGGCCAGCTCGAGGTCGCGGCCGCGAAGCTGCGCCCGGTAGCCCACGCCCTGGATCTCCAGGCGCTTCTCGAAACCCGCGGTCACGCCCTGCACCATGTTGGCCACCAGCGTCCGCGTGAGACCGTGCAGCGCCCGGTGCTCGCCGCGGTCGGTCGGCCGCGTGACGATGATCTGATCGTCTGAGTGCTCGACCGTCATGTCGCGGTGCACGCGCTCGGAGAGCTCGCCCTTGGGGCCGTTGACGGTCACGCGCTCGGGCTCGATCGAGATCGTCACTCCGGCCGGTACGGGGATGGGTTGTCTGCCGATGCGGGACATGTCCTGAGACGGTCTACCAGACCTGCGCCACTACTTCGCCGCCGATGCCCTCGATGCGCGCATCGTGGCCGGTCATTACGCCCTTGGAGGTCGACATGATCGCGGTGCCCATGCCGCCCTGGATCCGCGGAATGTGGGCGTGGTCGACGTAGGTGCGCTGCCCGGGGCGCGAGACGCGTTGGATGCCACTGATCACCGGCTTGCGGGCCTGCGTGTATTTGAGCGTGATCGTCAGCTCCTGGCCGGGGCGACCTTCGGCGGGGTCGTGGACCTCGTAGGCCTCGATGTAGCCCTGCTCGCGCAGGATCCGGGCGATCTCCTGCCCCAGGCGCGAGGCGGGAATCGTCACGTCGTGATGCTGAGCGGCCGCGGCGTTGCGGATCCGGGTCAGCAGGTCGGCGATCGGGTCGGTCATCGTCATCGCGTCACCAGCTCGACTTGGTCATACCGGGGATGTAGCCGTTGTGCGCGAGCTCGCGCAGGCAGATCCGGCACACGCCGAACTTGCGGTACACCGCCCGCGCGCGGCCGCAGCGGCGGCAGCGGGTGTAGGCGCGCGTCCTGTACTTGGCGGGACGCTGCTGACGGACAACCTGTGAAGTCTTGGCCATGGGCTCCTTCTACGTCTAAGTGGCGACCGTCGCCGGACGGCCCTCTTTGGAAAATGGCATCCCGAGCGCCTCGAGCAGCGCGAACGCCTCGTCGTCTGACTGGGCGGTGGTGGTGATCGTGATGTCCAGGCCGCGGACCTGGTCCACCTCGTCGTAATCCACCTCGGGGAAGATGATCTGCTCACGCACGCCCATCGAGTAATTCCCGCGGCCGTCGAACGATCGCGGGTTCAGGCCGCGGAAGTCGCGGATCCGGGGGATCGCCACCGACATCAGCCGGTCGAGGAACTCGAAGCCGCGGGCGCCCCGCAGCGTCACGGCGACGCCCACCGGCATCCCCTCGCGGACCTTGAACTGCGCGATCGACTTGCGGGCGCGGCGCACGTTCGGGCGCTGCCCGGTGATCGTGGCCAGCTGCTCTGAGGCCGCATCGAGCATCTTCGAGTCCTGCTTGGCCTCGCCCACGCCCATGTTCACGGTCACCTTGACGATGCGCGGCGCGCGCATCGGCGTGGAGTAGCCGAAGCGCTCGGTCAGCGCCGGGAGGATCTCTTGGCGATAGCGGGTTTGCAGTCGTGCCTCGGGCATCGGTCGGTCAGTCCAATCTCGTTCCGCTCCGGCGCGCGATCCGGAAGCGCTTGCCGTCGTGAATCT
>JAFAYP010000259.1 GCA_019240305.1 Solirubrobacterales bacterium | reverse complement strand
GCTCGCGTGGCGGCGCGCAAACGCGATCGCGCCGGCTGGTTGGCGGTGACGCTCGGCCTCGCGCTGTTCGCCGCCGGGGACATGTACTACTCGCTTGTGTGGGGCGACGCGAACAGCGTGCCGGTCCCGTCGATTGCGGACGCTCTGTACCTGGGCTTCTATCCCGCGACCTACATCGGGATCGGATTGCTGCTCCGCTCACGGGTCGGGCGTCTCCCGGCCGGCCTGTGGCTCGACGGGATGATCGGGGGACTTGCGGTGGCCGCCCTCGGCGCTGCCTTCGCCTTCGGCGCGGTGCTCTCGGACACCCACGGAGCAACTCTCACAGTGGCGACCAACCTGGCCTATCCGCTCGCCGATCTGCTTCTGTTCGCTCTGCTCGTCGGCATCGTGGCCCTGACCGGGTGGAGCCTGCGCGGCGACTGGCCGGTGGTGGCCTTGGGGTTCCTCGTGTTTGGCATCGCAGACTCGATGTACCTGATTCAGAGCGCCAACGACACCTACGTCTCAAACGGGCTGCTGGACGTCGGCTGGCCCGCGGCCATGGCGATCATCGCGGCTGGAGCCTGGCGTCGCCCAGCAGCCAAGACCCGACTGCGCCTGGATGGATGGGGCAGCTTCGCGGTGCCGTCCGTGGCGGGGGTGGCTTGTCTGGCGCTCGAGTTCTTGGACCACTATCACCGCTTGTCGGCGATCGCCCACGTGCTCGCGAGCGCATGTCTCTTGCTGGTGATCGCGCGTCTCGGTCTCAGCTTCGCGGAGAACCTGCGGATGCTCTCCTCCAGTCGACGCGAGGCCGTGACCGACGCGCTCACCCGGCTCGGCAACCGTCGGGCACTCGAGCTCGAGCTACAGGCCCGGCTGGCTGAGGACCCGGTGCGCGACTTCGTGCTCGCGTTCTACGACCTCGATGGATTCAAGGCCTACAACGACACCTTCGGCCATCAAGCCGGCGATGCTTTGCTCGCGCGCCTCGGGGCAAGCGTGGCCGCGGCGCTACCGCAGGCCAGGGTGTTCCGGCTGGGAGGCGATGAGTTCTGCGTTCTGATGGACGAGCTCGCCGGTGGCGAGGTGGGGACGCTCGTCGCAGCCGCGGCGCTGTCCGAACACGGGCCGACTTTCAAGGTCGAGTGCTCCTACGGAATGGTCCGTGTCCCCGACGAGGCCGCGGACGCCGAGAGTGCGATGCTCCTGGCCGACGCGCGGATGTATGAGCAAAAGGGCGAGCGGCAACCGAATGCAGCCAACGAGAGCCAGCACGTATTGCTACGAGCGCTGGCCGAGCGCAACAGCGAACTGGGTCAGCACAACGACGATGTCGCCGCGCTCGTCGCCGCCGTATGCCGCGAAATGGGCCTCCAGGACAGCGAGATCGAAGCCGTCCGCCGTGCGGCGGAGCTGCACGATGTCGGAGAGCTGGCGATCCCGGACTCGATACTCGACAAGCCCGGGCCCCTCGACCCGGACGAGTGGGAGCTCATGCGCCGGCACACGATCGTGGGCGAACGCATCGTTACCTCGGCGACTTCGCTGCGCGATGTCGCTCCGATCATCCGCTCCTCCCATGAGCGCTGGGACGGCGACGGCTACCCGGACGGCCTATCCGGGGAAGCCATACCGCTGGGCGCTCGTATCGTCGCGGTATGCGACGCGTTTGACGCGATGACCACCACGCGTCCCTACCGCGACGCGATGCGCGAGCCCGACGCCCTGGCGGAGCTGCGCCGGTGCGCGGGACACCAGTTCGACCCCGGCGTCGTCGCCGCGTTCGAACGCGTCATCGAGGCCGGACAGGAACTCACCTCGCAGCAAATCGCCGCCTGAGCACATAGATCTCCTGAGCACCGGACGACCGAGTTCTACTCGCCGTGCAACCCTAGATGGCCGCCGATTGACGACCGCGAAGGAGGAGGTGACTGGATTGGCCGATCCGATCGGGCCGGCGATCCTGGTTGAGGGCTTGGCCAAGTCCTACGGCGAGGACCGTCTCTTCGCGCAGGCGCCGTGCGACCCTCGCGCCGAACTCGGTGGCCTCGTCGATCACGTCGGCCACCCTACCGCCCGTCAGTCGCTTACCGACCCGCGCGCGAGGCGCTCGCCTCAGGAACCGCGCTCGGCTTACGGACCCCACGGCTCGCGCGGGTTGCGGAC
>JAFAYP010000210.1 GCA_019240305.1 Solirubrobacterales bacterium | reverse complement strand
AGTCAAGCCGGTTTTTGTGGTGTAGCGCTGGGAGCTCGTCGACGTTGATGTTCGCTTCTCAGGCGGCGTTGAGGGCAGCGACCTCCTTGTCGTCTTGTCGTTGTTCGAGCGAGGGTTCCTCTGACCGCCCAGCGTTGAGGATCAGGGCCATGGACTCGACCGAGAGGTAGCGGCGTTGGACGAGCCATTCGTCGTTCTGTTCTGAGAGAAGGGCACCGGCGAGGCGGATCGCGCTGGCGTCGTTGGGGAAGATCCCGACGACGTCGGTGCGCCGGCCGATCTCTTTGTTGACGCGTTCGAGCGGGTTGGTGCTGCGGAGCTTGGTCCAGTGCTCTCGGGGCAGCTGGTAGAAGGCGATCAGATCCTCCTCGGCCTCTTCGAGCAGCCGGCAGACCTTCGGCGTCACGGGCTCCAGGCGCTCGAGGACATGTCCGACCCGCTCGCGCGCGTGGGCTTGGTCCTCGGCGTTGAATACCTCTCGCAGAGCGGCGGAGACCAGGCCGCGCTGGTCGCGACGGCAGTGCATGACCATGTCTCTGACGAAGTGCACCGTGCAGCGCTGCCACGCGCAGCCGAGCACCCGGGCGATGGCGTGCTTGAGGCCTTCGTGCTGATCGGAGATCGCCAAGCGCACGCCCGCGAGCCCGCGTTTCTTCAGGCCGCGCAGGAACTCGGTCCAGAAACTGCCCGACTCGACCTCGCCGATGTCCAGGCCGATCACCTCGCGCACGCCCGTCTCGTGCACGGCATAGGCGACGACCAGGGCCTTGGAGACCACGCGTCCGTGGTCGCGGACCTTGACGTGCTTGGCGTCCAGCCACAGATACGGATAGGCGCCCTCCAACGGGCGGGAACGGAACAGCTCGACCTGCTCATCCAGCGCCCGGCATAACGCCGAGACGCGGTCCTTGGTCATCCCCTCGATCCCCAGCTGCTCGACCAGCCGATCCACCTTCCGAGTCGAGACACCGTTCACATACGCCTCCAGCACGACCGCCACGATCGCCTGCTCAGAGCGCCGACGCGGCTCCAGAAACGACGGGAAATAACTGCCCTGACGCTTCCTGGGGATCAGCAGCTCGATCTCCCCGACCCGCGTCTCCCACGCCCGCGGCCGATATCCGTTGCGATGCGTCACACGCATCTCCGGCGCGACCTCGCCAAGCTCCGCGCCGACCTCGGCGGAAACCTCGGCCTCCATCAGCTCCCGCGCGACCAGCACAACCGCTTCGCGCACGAAATCCTCAAGCCGCCCGTCGCGAACCTGCGCGACGACATCAGCAGCCGTCATCCTCTGACCTTCGGCCATCGTGGTGTCTCCTTCTCCTCCGACTCGTGGTTGAGCCGACGAGCATGAGCGCCACGGTGGTCGGAACCACTCAGGCGCTCGTTACACCACTTCTACCGATACGACCCAGACACTTCGGGCCCGAGATTTTTGGACCGCCGTCGCGACCGCGAACCGACATCTGGAAGCAACGACCTGGCCGCCGAAGTAGCGGCCGCTAACAGCTCAGTCGTCGTAGGGGATCTCTCGACGAAGGCACGCGAGCGCTCCTGCTGAGGGGACCACCCCTCTGCACATGGGTGTCATCCATTGCCGGAGGGAAAGGGTAATAGCCATCCGCTTCCTCGTCGTACGCGAGCGGCTGGACACTCCAGTCGGCACGTGGGATCGTGTGCGGTTCAAGCATGTGCTGAAGCGTCAGGAAGACGCCACCGAGGACGTCCAGTGTTATCTTGACGTTTCGCCCCTGCAGCTGTTATCGGTAGATCCGGGCGCTTTCGGCATGCGGTTTCTTACTGGGCGGAGGGAGTTCGTCTGCGTTACGCCAAAGCCATTCCCAAGCCCGCGAACTGTCCTCTAGCCCCGACGTAAATGAGAGCGGAAAGCTCAGCGGAAAGGAGACGCCACCGTCACGTAGCACCACCGCCTCCGACCAATCGTGGTGCAGGCTGTTCCGGGCGAAGCGAACACCGGCCATGATTTCGGCGTTGGGAATGCGATCGCGCCAACCGAATCCAACCGTCTTTCCGTTCGGGACCCAGTGCGTGGCAACTCGCTCGTCCAGCGCGTGCGCCCAGTTCAGCGCCTCGAACAGCGGCACGTACGTGGCAGCCGGGCTGCGCCCACTGGACGCAGCCTCTAGCCGGTTCAAGGCTTCGGTGTAGCCGACGAACATGGCCTCGAACGTCACGATGTTCTCGTCGTACGGCTTCATCTTCTGGGCGAGTCTAGGTGTTGCCCCAGTCATCGCTTGCTGTGGTGCCGAACGAGAGGCCTCGCGCGTCGCCCGGCAGACCCCTGCTGTTCCGTGCTTCTCCCGGGCGCCTACCGTCGCCGCTACGGTGACGATTGCATTCGCCCCGACGCAGGCTCCATTCGGCATCGACTTGGCGGCGTTCCAGGCGCTGGCCCGGCTCACGCGCGGCTTGTGTTTGCGCGAACGCGATCGTCCTTTCGGTCACCTCGTCCAGAGCGGATTCCGCCGGACTCCATGCCGGCGGGCGACCCCCTCTCGCAGGCACGCTCGCTCCCGCTGAAGCACGCGTTCACATACGCTGACCTGCCACAGTCGCAGCGGCGCCACCCGGCGAGCGCCATCGGCCGCTCAGACTCGAACTACGGTGCGAAGTCAGGCCGAACGGACCTGACGTCGGGCTTGACCTCCCCGCGCTCCCGCCCCGTGGTTGCTCGGTTTCGACGATCGCGATGGTGAGCTGTCGAGCCGGACTACCCGCCCACCACGTGTGCAGATAGTCCGGCTCGACAGCTTCCGGGAACCGGTCCTGAACCGGCTCGGGGGCGGGAGCGCGAAGCTGTACGGGGTCGAGTGGGAGCAAGATGTGGACACGGTGACCAATGAGCTTTGGGTGAACGAGGCGGGACGGTTGGAGATCGAGAGGGTCGCTCAGAAGACACCCGGAACAGCCGAGGCTGAGGGCGGCATCGGGAGTGAGCAGCGTCGGCGACGAGATGTGCCTGGTGGTGACATCGAGGTGTCGGCGATCGTGGCCACCACTGCAGCTGCGTTGTAGGCCAGCGCCGAATGAGGCCAGCGCGCCACACGATGGCCCTGTCCGCGGCAGTTGCGGTCACCGATCGAGCCCAACCGATCGACCTGCTCGCCGCGCAACGACGATCTGATGTCGCCACTCAGACACTCCAGATGTGGACGTTCGTTGCGTCTCGTGGCCATCAGTGGCCGGTCGTTGACGCTCGTTTTCTCGTGATTTGCAGCGAAAAACCGGTTCGTCAGGTATCGTATCCACCAAGTCACTCGATGCTCGATGCCCGCCTCAGCGACCGCCGAGAAGCCCGCGCCGAACCGCGGGTTCGCGCCGCCACCGACGGCTCAAGCCGGGCCCCCTCCCCCACGTTGCGCCCGATCACGCGGGCCGACGTCATGACGGTCGCCGACGTCGCGGCGCTGCTCGACCTCAAGCCGTACACGGTCAAGGAGTACGCGCGGCGCGGGATCCTCCCGGGCCGGAAGCTGGGTCGCGGCTGGCGGTTCCTGCGCCCCGAGCTCGAGGACGCGATCAGGCAGCTTCCGCGGCCGTCAGGCTAGGTCAGGCCGAAGTGCTCGCACGCCTCGCGCGGCGTGATCGCTCGTGGTCCGAGTCCCGCGTGATCCAAGAGGTCCTTGTCGCCGGTGACGATGGCGTCGACACTCGCGGCACGTGCGAGCGCGACGATGTAATCGTCGCGCGGATCACGGAGCAGGCGCGGCGGATCGTCGGGATCGGGGAGGAGCCCCGCAATCTCCCGGAGGAGTGCTTCAAACGCCAAGCGGTCATCGGCCACCATGCGATCTCTGAAGTAGCGGCCTGTGAGAGCCCGTTGCAGCTCGGCGAGCAGTCGGGCACATGCGACCACATCCACCTCGCCCGCCTTCGCCGCGTCGATCAGACGCGATGACGGGCTGTTCGGATGCGCCACGGCTGCCGACGCGAGCACGCTGGCGTCGATGACGACTCGCGTCACGCGAGCTGATCGCGCGCCTCGTGAACGGCGCGGACGCCCAGTTCGAGCGCTTCCTCCTCGCTCAGGGCGTTGCGACGCTGGCTCTCGCGGAGCACCGCCATGCCAAGCTCGATGGTCGCCAGGCGCTCGATCAGTTCACGGTCGCTCTTGCCGGGATGACGCGCGCGCAAGCGCTCGAGCAGTTCGCCGTCCATCTCGATCTGCACTGTCGTCGCCATACCGACAAGTGTAGGGCCACTCAGGCGGTGCTCTCCGCAGCTGCGTGGGTGAGCGGAGGCGCGACGGCGAGATCGAGTCCATCCGCTCGGCCAGCTCGGTGAGCGGCCGCGCGTG
>JAFAYP010000127.1 GCA_019240305.1 Solirubrobacterales bacterium | reverse complement strand
GCGACCAGCATCCCGATGGTGGTGCTGGTCGATCGCGGCACCGCGTCGGCCGCCGAGATCGTCACCGGCGCCCTGCATGATCGCGGGCGGGCGAGGGTGATCGGCACTCACACCTACGGCAAGGGGGTCTTCCAGGAGATCGAGCCGCTGCCCAACGGCGGGGCGCTCGACTTCACGGTCGGCGAGTACTTCACGCCCTCCGGGCACAACCTCGGGGGCGGTGGCGTGCGGGAGGGCGCCGGCATCACGCCCGACGTTTATGCCTCCACCGCACCGGGCTCCAAGACCGACACCGCGTTCACGGTTGCGGAGCGGACCGTGGCCGCCGAGGTGCGGTGAGCGCGGCCGGTGGTGTGAGCACCGGCAGCGGCGCTCGGGGTCGGAGCGCCAGATCCACGGACAGGGGCGGCGGCTCGCGCGTGGCCGTGCTCGAACGGCACGGCAAGTTCCTGGTCGCCGAGCCGTTCTTCGGCCCCGGGCCCCGGCTGGTGGTCAGCCGCGACCCGCGAGTGGCGGTGGGCGATCTGATCGTCGTTCGCGCCGCCCCAGGCCGGGACGGCCGCTCGCGCGGCCGGGCGACGGTCGCCCGGCGGCTGGGCCGTGCCACCGTGGCCCGCGACGTGGTGGAGGGCCTGATGGTCGACCGCGGCCTTCGCCGTGGCTTTGACCCGGCGGTCGAGCACGAGGCCCGCGGCGTCCCGGCCGTCGACGGCGCCGAGCCTGATCGACGCGACCTGCGCGCGCTGCCGACATTCACGGTCGATCCCTCGGGCGCACGGGACTTCGACGACGCGATCTCGGCTGTCGAGGAGGACGATGGGACGCGACGGGTCTGGGTGCACATCGCCGATGTCTCGGCCTACGTGGCCGCGGGGTCGCTGATCGACCGGGAGGCCTACCGCCGCGGTACCAGCGTGTACGTGCCTGGCGCGGTCGAGCCGATGCTCCCGGGCGCACTGTCGAACAACGCCTGCTCGCTGGTGCCCGGGCAGGATCGCCTCGCGGTCACCGTCGAGCTGGTGATCGACGGGGACCGGGTCCGCCAGCCCGCCTTCTACCGCTCGGTGATCCGCTCCGACGAGCGGCTCGACTACGACCGGGTGGACCGCCTGTTCGCCGGCCAGGAGCGCCCTGGCGACCCGTGGGGTCCGGGGCTGGTGGCCGCGCGGGCGGCCGCCGCGGCCCTGGCCGCGCGGCGGGGCGCGCAGGGCGCGCTCGAGATCGCCTCCGCCGAGGCCGAGTTCGAGTTCGATTCGGCGGGCGATGTGGTCTCGCTGCGGCCGGTGGAGCAGACCGAGTCCCACCGGATGATCGAGCACCTGATGATCGCCGCCAACGAGCAGGTCGCGCGCTTTCTGACCGCACGCCGCGTCCCGACTCTGTACCGCGTGCACGAGCCGCCCGACGGCATCGCCGCCGAGCGGCTGATCGACCAGCTGACCTCGCTGGGCGTGCCAACGCCACCCGTGCCCAAGGGGCACATCGCCCCCCAGCAGGCGGCCGAGCTGATCGGGGAGGCCTCGCAGCTACTCGAGCGGTGGGTCACGGGCGCGGGGGGACGCGGCCGCCGCGCGCTGACCAGCCTTGTGCTGCGCTCGCTCAAGCAGGCCTACTACGACCAGCGCAACCGGGGGCACGCCGGCCTGCAACTGGCCAGCTACTGCCATTTCACCTCACCGATCCGCCGATACCCCGATCTGATCTGCCACCGGGCGCTGCTCTCGGCGGTGGGTGGCGAAGTTCCGGCGCCCGAGGTGTCCTGGGTGGCGGCGGCCGGGCCGCTGTGCTCGGCGCGAGAGCGCGAAGCGATGGCGATCGAGCGCGGCGCCGATGACATCGCGCGCTGCTTCCTGCTCGAGCGTTCGCTCAGGTCCGGGCAGGAGGAGGTGTTCGAGGGCGAGGTGGTCGGGCTGGTGGGGGCCGGCGCGTTCGTGGCCTTCGGGTCTCAGGACGAGTTCGAGGGCATGCTGCCCGTCCGGCGTCTGCGCGGCGACTGGTGGGAGCTCAACGATGAGGGCACGATGCTGGTGGGCACGCGGTCGGGATCCGCGCTCCGTCTCGGGGATCCGGTGAGCGTCCGGGTCGGCTCGATCGACGCGCCGCGAGGACGGGTCGATCTGCTGCCGGCCTGGGAGGATTGAGAGATGGCCAAGTCGAAGCGCAAGGCGGCGTCCGGCGACGTCGCGACCAACCGCCAGGCTTCCTACCGCTACAACCTGCTCGAGCGCTTCGAGTGCGGGATCTCGCTGACCGGCACCGAGGTCAAGTCGCTGCGCGAGGGCAACGCCCAGCTCAAGGACGCCTACGCCGCTCTGCGCGAGGGCGAGGTGTGGCTGATCGGGCTCTATATCGCTCCCTATGGGCCGGCTGCGCGGGAGAATCACGAGCCGGAGCGTCCCCGCAAGCTGCTGCTGCATCGCCACGAGATCGAGCGCCTGGTCGGGCGGATCCGCGAGCGGGGCCTGACGCTAGTTCCCACCCGCATCTACTTCTCGGGACCTCGCTCGCGGGCCAAGGTGGAGATTGCCCTGGCCCGGGGTAAGGACATATACGACAAGCGCGAGTCGATTCGCAAGCGGGAGATGGCCCGCGACGTGCAGCGCGAGCTGCGCGAGGTGCGCCGCTAGGTTGGTTGTGCGCTCAATCGAGCGGTCTGGGTGCTTGCAATGACTGCGGTTGGGTAGACCCACGACATGACGATTGGGACGAGCATTGTGCTGATCGCTGCTGGCGCGATCCTTAAATGGGCCGTCACCGCGCACGTCAACGGCTTCGACATCCAGACCGCCGGGACCGTGTTGTTCGTGGTGGGCCTGGTCGGGCTGGTGCTGGCGCTGGTCTACACGTTCTGGTGGACCAGCCGGCGCGACGCGGCCTACGACGAGACCCGCGTTGTGCGGCGTCCGCCTCCGCCCTCGGCCTGAGCACCGCCTCCCGCAGGACCGGTTTGTTAGCTGATCGTGCGCGCAACGAGCGTGGCGTGCATGCCGACGACCAGCAGCGCGATGAGGCTGAGGTAGACGCCTGCGACCAGCGCGCGATCGAGTGGGCGAACCCGGTAGTACGCCTGCTGATCGGCGCCCCCGGCGCGCCGCAACTTCCAGCGCTTGTAGGTCTCGAACCCGGCGAAGACCAGGATCAGCAGGATGATCGGGTTCGGGAAGATGAATGCCAGCGGGATCAGCGCAGCGAACCCGACCAGCCACATCCACGGTGAGATGGCCGCCATGGCCCGGCCCCCGTCGAGCGGCACGACCGGCAGCAGGTTGAACAGGTTCAAAAAGAAGCCGGTGAAGGCGAGCGCGCGCCACAACTCATTACCGGTGGCGTGCCACACGAGGACGCATGCGGCCGCGCCGATGCTCCCCAGGATCGGGCCGGCCAGGCCCACCCGGGCCTCGGCCACGGCGTTGTTGCCGAGCGAGCGCGAGGCGATCACCGCTCCCATGAACGGGATGAACATCGGCGCGCTGGCCCTGATGCCCTCGCGGCGCAACGCGATCACGTGACCCATCTCGTGCACGAACAGCAGCGCGATGAAGCCGGCCGCGAATGGCCAACCCCATAGCAGCGCATACGCCGCGAGCGACACGAGGATCGTCCCGGTCGAGGCGAACAGCTTCAGCTTGGGCAGCAGGAGCAGGACCGCCTTGAACTTGGCGAGCAGCGCGACGATCGCCGCGCCGGCGGCCGACAGCTTGCCGCGAATGCCCGACTGCTGCTGCGGCCGCGGGCCGGAGCGGGAGTGCGCGAGGGGCGGCTCGGGCTCGTGCGGCTGGGACGGCTCGGACTGGGGCTGGGGCGCGCCGGGCGGGGCGGACCACCACTGCGTGTTCGTCTCCATTGCTACAGATTGTAGGAATGGGTGGAGAAGTCCCGAGGGGGTCTTAGGAAGTCCTTCGGTCGCGAGTTCGCGGCGCGCGGCTGTAGGTGGACTGCAGCAGCCGGGATTTCGCCCGATTACCAGGCTGTTGACCGCTGTGCGGTGCCGTTTCCTGGGCGCCGTGGCGGCTATAATTGAAAGTGCTACATCCCCCGGGGACGACAGGCTTCGACGTGGTCGATTCGTGGGGGTGGTCGCGAGTCGAGGTCCCGGGAGGCCTCGTAAAACACCCGGGAAACAATAAGTGCGAAGTCACACGCTGACCTCCACAACTTCAGCCTCGCTGTCTAACAACAGCTAGCGCTGGACCGCCCACCGCTCGCCTGCGGTGGTGGGTCGGGTCAAACAGCAGGCTCACCCGGTGAGGCCCGCTCCAGCCCCGCCGGGGACAACTTCGGAGCTGGCCCTCGACAACCCCGCCGGCGAGGCGAGTCGAGGGTGAGATCAGAGCGCCGGCTACGCTCGTAGACGCCACCTTTTGCGCGGCTGCGGACGCGGGTTCAATTCCCGCCGTCTCCACCTTTGCAAAGAATTCGAACCGCCCTC
>JAFAYP010000629.1 GCA_019240305.1 Solirubrobacterales bacterium | reverse complement strand
GGCTGACACCGACCGCCGCCTGGACGCAGCCGTCCGCCGTCCTCGCCACAACCGTCCGCCGTCCTCGCCACACTCCCCGCACGGGACAACCATCTGGACGGATGTTTGTCCATCCGGATATGGAGTCCAGCTCCCAGCGGCCGAAATATATGGGCATATGAGCGCGCGTCCGTTGATCGCGTTGACCACCTCGGAGCTCCGCCGCCCCGAGGATGTCGTCGCGCGGCCTCAGGGCGAGCCTCCGAAGCTCGAGGTGGCGCTGGCCACGCTGTATCCCGAGGCCATCGAACGCGCCGGCGGCATCCCGGTGATCGTGCCGTTGCTCCGCGCCGATGCGATCGCCGCGCTGCTCGACCGCGTCGACGGGGTGTGCCTGCCCGGCGGACCTGACGTGCAGCCGAGCGCCTACGGTGAGGAGCCTCACCCGGAGCTCGGCCCCACCGAGCCACGCGTGGACGCCGTCGAGCTGGCGCTCGTGAAGGCAGCCGATCGCCGAAAGCTTCCGATCCTGGGCATCTGCCGGGGCATGCAGCTCCTCAACGTGGCTCGCGGTGGAACGCTGCATCAGCACCTCCCCGACGCGGTCGGGAACGACCTGCAGCACCGCCAGCCCGAACACGGCTGCATCACCACACACCACGTGGAGACCGCTCCGCACAGCCGGCTGCGGGCGGCGCTCGGCGGCCCGAGGCTCGAGGTCAACTCGTTCCACCACCAGGCGATCAAGACGCTCGGCCACGATCTGACCGCGACGGCATGGGCCGGGGATGGCACGATCGAGGCGGTCGAGCAGCCGGACGAGCGCCTGATTCTCGGTGTGCAGTGGCACGCCGAAGGACTGCGAGCCCACGCGCCCCTGTTCGAGGCCCTGATCGAGGCCGCCGCAGCTGCCACGGCGACTCCCGCCGCCACGCCACGACGCCTCACAGGCGCCCGGCGCGCTTCACGCGCCGGCGTCTCCCGCGACGCCCGCCGCCTGGCCCAGGCCGCCGGCTGAACCGACGTCGGTTGCCTGCGTCCATCAGCGGCTGGACGAGTCGTTTTGGCCCGTGGTTAACTTCATCCACGGACACACTCGAGACACCGACGGCGCTCACGTCACCTGCAGGGAACAGGGCTTGGGCGTCCTGGCGAGCCTCCGAGCCCTACACGGTGGGGATCGAGGAGGAGGTGATGCTCCTCGACGCGTCGGATTGGACCCTGGCCCAGCGCGCCGACGAGGTCCTCGCCTACGCCGGTGAGGGGCTGGCCGGCCGTTGCGCGGCGGAGACGCACGAGGCCGCGATCGAGTTGCGGACCGCGCCCCATCGCACGGTGCGCGAGGCGGTCGCCGAGCTGCGCGAGCTGCGGGGCCTGCTAGCGGGGGACCTGGCTCATCTGGGTCTGGCCGCCGCGTCCTCGGGCACATATCCCGGTCCGATGTCGGAGCCGATCAGGGTCTCGCCCTCGAGCCGCTATCAGGTGATCCACCGCACGATGCGGGGGCTGGCGCGCCGCGAGCCGACGTTCGCGCTGCATGTGCACGTCGGGGTCCCCGACGCGACCCGCGCGATCCGTCTGGTCAACTCGCTGCGTGCCCATCTACCGCTGCTGCTGGCGCTGTCGGCCAGCTCACCGTTCCTGAACGGCCGCTTGACCGGCCTGGCCTCCAATCGCACGATCCTGTTTCAGGGCTTTCCCCGCACCGGCATCCCACGGCGTTTTGACAGCTACGCGGATTGGGTCGCGACCGTCGATCTGCTCCTGCGCTCGGGCGCGATTCCCGAGCCGACCTTCCTGTGGTGGGACATCCGTCCGCAGCCCGGGCTGGGCACGGTCGAGGTCAGGATCATGGACGCGCAGCCGCGCCTGGCCGCAACGGCCGCGCTCGCGGCGCTGGTCCAGGTTCTGGCGCACCTCGAGCTCGAGCAGGGCTACGCCCACGGGGCATTCGCCGAGGCCGGAGAGGCGCTGGCCGAGAACCGCTTCATCGCCGCGCGCGACGCGACCGCCGCCGAGCTGATCGACCCCGCGCACTGCACCCGTGTCCCGGTGGCGCGCATGCTCGAGCACATGCTCGCGGCCGCCCGATCGCACGCGGCGGCGCTCGACGCGCTCGACGAGCTCGAGTCGGTTCGAATGCTCACGCTGACTCCCGAGCCGCAGCGTCAGGAACGCCTGATGGCCTCGGCGGGGCTACCCGTGCTGATCGCGGACCTGGCCGCGCGGTTCACGGCCTGAGAGCCGGGCGCGCCGAGTCGGGCTACCCCGGGCTGGCCGCCGGGTCCTGTTGCTGGGCGATCGCCTGCTGCTCGCTGAGCACGAGCATCTCGGCGGGCGGACCGGGCACGGCGATCGTTGAGCTCACGCGCAGATCGGAGTCGACGTGGATCAGCTCGCCCGACTCGAGCGGCCGCCACATCGGGTCCGAGTCCATCGGCTGGGAGGCGATCACCGTCGAGGGGATGATCGCCAGCTGCCCGGAGAACACGCGTGTGATACCCGAGAGGCTGCGCCCGTCAAATCCCTCGGAGTCATCCGAGCCGGGTCCGCCCAGCGCCGCGATCGATCGCTGAAGGATCCACAACTCGTTGGTGTCGGGATAGCGCAACGCCCACACGTCGGTTGGCGTCGTCAGCAGCATGTTCAACGAGTAGAGCGGAATCTCGGCCGCTATGTCTCGCGCCGCCTGCGCGATGCCGGCTGCGATGTCCCCGGCCTGCTCCTCGATCCGCTTGGTGATCAGCGTGAAATAGAGCTCGGAGTCGGTGCTTCCCTGCAGCAGCGCGGCGTGCTCGCCGAGCCGATCGCGCAGCGCGTCCAACCCGCCGAGGACCCCGTTGTGGGCGAACAATCGCCCGTG
This sequence comes from Solirubrobacterales bacterium, assembly GCA_019240305.1. Taxonomy (GTDB): domain Bacteria; phylum Actinomycetota; class Thermoleophilia; order Solirubrobacterales; family Solirubrobacteraceae; genus Palsa-465. The sequence goes on along the minus strand of JAFAYP010000629.1, from coordinate 4,079 downwards.
CTGCTCGAACGGATGCGTGTTCTCGCGCGTCGGCGGGGCGGCCGTGGCATGGCGGATGTGGGCCAGGAACGTCCGCGAGCGCACCTCGTGGGCGTCGGCGATGAATGTCTGGCTGCGATTGGCCGCCACCGGCTTGCGGTACACCCACGGCGTTCCGTCCGGGTTGAACGCGCCCAACCCAACCCCGTCCGGTTGGGTCTCGCTCAGCTGCAGCAGGCTGGTCGGCGCGTCGAGCAGCCAGAACGTGGCCTGGACCTCGTGCTGTCCCCCGCTCATCCCGAACAGCCGGCACATAGCGGCGGCATTCTATGGTGCCCGGGGTCGGGATCTCCGCGCCTGCGCGTCAAACGCCGCGCCCGCCCACTCTAGACTCGGCGGCTCGTGGAAGCTTCCGATCACGCCGAGCAACTCGTTCCCGGCGCGCCGGGCCTCGACGTCTCGATCGTCACCGCGCCGGGTACGGCCTCCCGGCGCGTCGCCGGCGTGATCTCGAGGGCGCGCTTCGCGATCACCGTGTACATGGCGACCCGCGGACTGCTTCTGCTCGTGGCGCTTCTCAACGGCATCCTGCGCCACCACGCCTTCACCCATGAGCTGTCCCAGTGGGACGGCCTGTGGTACCGCGAGCTGGCCAACCACGGGTATCCCGAGCAGGTCCTCCACGTGCAGTCGACGCTCGGCTTCCTCCCGCTGTATCCGGGCATCGTGTGGGTGGTTGCCCACGTGTTCGTCGTCCCGATTGCCCATTGGCAGATCCTGTCCACCACCGTGGCCGGCGTGATCGTGTCCGGTCTCGGCGGCCTGGCCGCCACCGTGCTCGTGCAGCGCATCGCCGTCGAGTGGTGGGGCGAGGCGGCCGGGCGTCGCGCCGTGTTGATCTTCTGTCTGTTCCCTGGCTCGATTGTGTTCTCGATGGTCTACGCCGAGGGGGTCATGCTCCCGCTCGCGATCGGCTGCCTGTTGGCCCTGCAGCGACGGCGCTGGGTGCTGGCCGGGGCGCTGGCCGGCGTGGCCTCCGCCACCGAGCCCCAGGCGCTCGTGCTCGTGCCGGTGTGCGCGATCTCTGCGGCGCTCGAGCTCCGCCGCAGTGGCCTGAGCGCGCGTCGCGCCCTGCTCGCTCCCGCGCTCTCCACGGTCGGCGCGCTGGGGTTCGCGGTCTTCCTGTGGTTCTGGACCGGAAGCCCGCTCGCCAGCCTGATCGCACAGCGTGACGGGTGGAGCGAGAAGACCGACGTGTTCGCGCTGGTCCATCTCGCGCAGCAGCTCGGCGCCCAGATCTCGCTGCGCCACTTCGACCACCCGACGATCGACCTCAACCTGGCCGTCGGCCTGGCCGGCGCGATCATCCTCATCGGCTTGCTGGTACTGGTCGTACGCAACCGGCGGGAGATGTCGGCTGAGGCGATCTTCTACACGCTGGGAATGGCCTGGCTGGGCATGACCTCCGAGTACGTCCCACCGATGCCCCGTCTGCTGATCACCGCGTTCCCCGCGGTCATCGTGGTGGCGCGCTACGTGCGCGGCCGACCGTTCACCGTGCTGCTGTGGGTCAACGGCGTCGCGCTGGCCGGGCTGAGCGCGCTGACGTTCGTCGGCACGACGCTGCGCCCGTAGAACAGCTCCACCCAGATCACGCTGGCATACCCGAACGACCGCGTTACCGCGTGCCGGTATTCCCGCCCGAGCGCGCTGCGGATCGCCGCGTAACGCGCATAGTGCGCCCGCGAGGTCGAGGTGCCGCTCGGCAGGCCCTGGTGGCTGGCCACCAGCCACACGCGGCGGCAGCCCGAGGGCAGGCGAGGCGTCTCGTAGCGCTCGATGTAGGGCCTGACCGACGAACCCGTGTAGTAGGCGAACGGCATCTGCGCGTCCAGCGGATAGAAGGCCAGGCAGTCTCCTGGTCGCTGCGAGGCTGTGACGTACGCGCTGGCGGCCCGCCAGTTCTCGGGCGAGGTGCCGTAGCTCGGCGCGAGCGCCACCGCTCTCGCCACCAGCAGCACGGCGAGCACCGCCCAGCCGACCCGCGTCCGCGCCAGTAACCAGCCGAGCAGCAGCGCCACGGCGGGGAGCGACACGAGCAGGTTGCGCGCGGTGAAGATCGGCTGCCCGACCAGGGACTCGAGCCACATGAGGACGAGCGGCACGAGCAGCCAGGCGGCGGCGAGCTGAGCACCCCAGTGACGTGACCGGACGGCGGCCAGGCAGGCCGCCAGGAGCAGGGCCACGCTCAGAATTGCCAGCCCGCTCGCGACGAAGGTCGGGTGGAAGTTCGGCTCGAACCCGGCCGAGGTGAGCGCCAGGATCACCTGCTTCTCGGAGGTCAGGGTCGGGCGCGAAATCCAGAACAGCTGGCCTGACCCGCGGGTGGCGGCCAGCACGGCGAGCGGCACCCAGCTCACCCCGCACACGACCAGCGCCGACGCCACGCGGCGCCACGCGCGCGGGCGCGAGGCGAGCAGCAGGAGCTGCGCCGGCACCACGAGCACCGCCACGAAGCTGGCGTACACCGACAGTGCGGTCAGCGCCACATAGGCGATCCAGGTGCCGTGTTCGCCGCGGTCCGCCTGCACGATCGCTGCGAACGCGCAGAACGACCCCGCCACCAGCGCGACCATCAGCGCGTACCCGCGCCCGTCCTGGCCCCAGAACACGAGCGGCAGGCTGACCGCGGTGAGCAGCCCGGCCGCGGCCGCGACCCGCTGGTCGAACAAGCGCAGGGCCAGCAGGCTGACCGCGCCGGCCGCGCCGCCGGCCGCCAGCGCCGAGGGCAGCCGGAGCACGAACGCGGCGTGCCCGAACCAGCCGATCAGCACGTGCATCAGCGCGTAGTAGCCGAGCATGTTGCCCCCGTCGTGGGAGATCGCGCTCCAGAACGCCGAGCCGTGCTGGCTCGCGATCGCCACGGTGGCCGCCTCATCCAGCCACAGGCTGCGTGTGCTCATCTCGATCAGGCAGAGCGCGATGGCCAACGCCGCGGTGCCACCGACCACCGCTACGCCCACGAGCCGTGGGTCGCGCGCCACCGCCGGGGGTGCAGCTTCAGGCGCCCGAACGAGCGTGGCCATCAGGACTCGGCGATCGGCCGCAGTCGCGGGGCGGTGGCCGTTGGTCGGCGGCGCAGGGCCACGGCTGCGATCGCGATGTACAGCACCACGAACGCGGGCGCGGTGTGCAGCGGGAAGGCCAGTACCCCGTCCGCTTTCACGACCAACGGACTCAACACCATCGCCAGCGCCATTACCCGCGAGGCCTGCCCCTCCGGACTCACCGCCAGCAACGCGAGGCCCCAAATCAGGTACCACGGCCACGTCGCGGGACCGCACACGGCCGCGGCGAGCATGACGATCCCGAGGTGCTGCACGACGTCGTCGCGGCGCGTGCGCCACAGCAGCGCCACTCCGAGCGCAACCGCCAATGCGAAGGCGACTACGCCCAGTGCCGACTCGAGGCCCCGCGCCCCGACCGGCAGGATCTGCGCCGCCGACCACCCGAGCGCCGTCGCCGGTGTGATGGCCAGCCGGACCTTGGCCGGTGTCGAGAAGATCGAGCTCGAGATCCAGCCGAACCCGAGCCCGCTGGCCAGGGTGATCGCCACCACGGCGCCGACCGCCACGAGTGCGCCTCGCACCCACAGTCGCCGATCCGCGTAGGCCATCAGGATGAACGGTATGGCCACTGCGGCGGGCAGCTTGATCGTCGCCGCCAGGGCGCACACCGCGACTGCCACCAGCGTCCGTCCCTCGACCGCGAGCGCCACGCCCGCCACCAGCAGCCCGATCATCAGCAGGTCGTTGTGCGCTGCCGCCACCAGCTCGAGGAGCACCAGTGGGCTCAGCAGCACCCACCACGCCGCGCGTCCGTCGTCGGCTCGGAGCGCACGAGCCAGCCGAGGCACGAACACGGCGAGCAGGACGAAGCCGACGAGCTCGAGCGCCCTGATCAGCAGCACGCCGACCACGAGACTCGAGCCGGCGAACGCGCTGACGATCCACAAGAACAGCGGTCCGTACGGCGCGGTGGTGTGGCGCCAGAACGGCGCCACGGCCCCCAGCACGTGGGCTTGACCGTGCTGGGCGAGC
>JAFAYP010000610.1 GCA_019240305.1 Solirubrobacterales bacterium | reverse complement strand
CGGTGGCCAACGGGGTCACTCCCGAGGAGATGATGCGGGTCATCGTCCAGCAGGTGCCGACGTCATTCCCGGACGTGCGGGTGAGCTCGCTGCTGCATCCCAACTATCGGGAATTTCTCGCCAAGGGACTGCTCGTCCCGTTCCGGGTGGCGCAGCTCATGCTGACGCTCGTCCGGGACCTGGGCCAGATCTCGGCCGTGGACATCGCCGTGGGGCTGGCCGAGGTGCTCCCGTCCGGGTTGTATTCCCAGACCGGAATCGAGCGCTACGTGCGCACGATCCTCTCCGACCCGGACCGCACCGACGATTTCCGGCTGCTCCGCAACGAGCTTTACCTGGCCGCCACCGACCTGGATACGTGCGAGCGGATCGTGCTTGGGGCCGAGGACTGGGATGACGTGCCGATCTCCACGGCGGTGGCCGCCTCGAGCGCACTGCCCATGATCTACAAGCCGGTCCGGATCAAGGACCGGGAGCTGGTCGACGGCGGGATCGTCTCGACCACCAACCTCGACATCGCGGTCGAGGCTGGGGCGAAGTTCATCGTTGTCGTCAATCCGCTCGTTCCGTACGTGAACGACTTCGAGCAGAGAATCCCGACCCTCACCGGCTCGCGCGCCCGGCGGGTGTCGGACATGGGCTTCCCGCAGATCGGCTACCAGGCGTTCAAGCTGCTCGCCTACCAGCGGCTGCACGATCTGGCGAGGCACTGGGAGGAGCGCTATCCCGGCGTCGACGTGATCCTCGTGGAGCCCGAGCCCAACGACGAGCTGATGTTCCAGACGAGCATCATGAACTACACCTCGCGGGTCGACATCGCGCGCCATGGGTTCCGGTCGGTGACGCTGAAGCTGGCCCACGATTACCCGTGCTTCAAGGAGATCTGCGCCCGCCACGGTATCGAGATCTCGGCCACCCGGGTGCGCCAGGTGGTCAAGCACTTCGCGGCCGAGCGCGAGAAGACGCGGGCTTGGCGGAAGATCCTCGAGCAGACGACCTCGACGCTACTGCGCCAGTCAGCTCAGGACTGATGAGTCAGGCGTAGACGGTGAGCGCGATGGCCCTCGGCGGCCGCACCCAACTTGGGGGCTCGCCGGCGCGGCGAGCCCGGGGAACGGGTGTGGCTTGAAGAGATCCCGCTAAGCGGGCTGGGGCTGCTGCTGGGTCTGCGCCGTCGAGCCGGAAATCTGCCGCAGGCTCGATAGGAACAGGGTCTTGTCGATACGACCGTTGAAGATTGGAATCCCCCACTCGACACACTTGACGATTACGTCGCGGCGCTCCAGCCCGGACTCTCGTGCAAGCTCGGTGGGGGTGAGGTGAATTGCCATCGGTCGTGGACCTCCTTTACCGCCTGCCGTTGTGGGCGCGAAGTATGCCGTTTGCCTCGGATGCTCTCAACACGTCTTTCGGCCAGATCGCTACTCAAACCTTAGCGAGGCTCACGAAAGCTCTGGACATATGGCTGATTCCCGGTAGAGTCCCGCCAGCTAGGGGAGAACCCGGCGCGAAGGGGACAACTTGGCGATGGCACGGCTGCTTTCTAGCGCCTTCAGGGGCGCATTGCCGACGGATCATGATCTCGTCGCGGCGGTTCGCCATGGCGATGAGGGCGCGTTCGAGGAGCTGTTCTGCCGTTATCGCGGCCGGATCCGCACCTACGCCAGCCGGACCTTGAGCGACGCCGATCGCGCCGAGGACGTCACTCAGGAGGTGTTCATCTCGGCTCTCCGCCGGCTGCGGGCGACGGAGCACCCCATCGCCTTCAAGCCGTGGATTTACCAGATCGCCCGCAACGCGTGCATCGACGAACTGCGACGCAACCGACACGGCGCGGACATTCCGCTCGATCGCGCGCAGGACTGGCCGGATGGCGATCTGATCTCGCGCGAGCCGGGTCCCGACGTGGCGATCGAGTCCAAGCAGCAACTCGAGGATCTGCGCGGCGCGTTCCGCGGCGTATCGGAGCTCCACCACCGGGTCCTCGTCCTGCGCGAGCTCGAAGGGCTCAGCTACCAGGAGATCGGCACGACACTCGGGATGTCGCGGGCCGTGGTCGAGAGCACGCTGTTCCGCGCCCGGCGCCGACTGACCGAGGAATATGAGGAGCTGATCAGCGGCCGCCGGTGCGAGCGGACCCGTGCCCTGATCGATGGCTGGGAGACGCATCCGCCCCGCGGACTGGGGGTCCGCGAGCGGCGCCAGCTCGCCCGCCACCTGGCCCATTGCCAGCCCTGCCGGCGCCACGCGCGGGCAGCAGGGAGCGGTGCCGAGCTGGTGGAGCCCACGGCTGGCTCGCTGGCCGCGGCGTAAGGGCCACACTCGCGGCGTAAGGGCCACACTCGGTCGCGAGCGGGCCGCCGGTGGCCCTCGGCGCGACACCCCGGATTGCCGCGCAGCTGTGGAATACTGGATTCATTCGGGGCGTGGCGCAGCCTGGTAGCGCGCACCGTTCGGGTCGGTGAGGTCCCCGGTTCAAATCCGGGCGCCCCGATTACACAGCCCTGCTAGTGCGGGGTTTCTGCGTTCTAGGCATCGTCGTCTTCGACGGCCGCCGGAGCTGATTCGGGCGTTTGTGCCCAGTCTGTGCCCAATCGTGGCCTTCGACGAGCGCTTTCAGGCGCTCCCGCTCGTCCTCGCCAACGGGCGCTTTGAGGTCGGGCGCGACAAGACCGACGCCGGGATGCGAGAGGTCGACATGCTGCCGCTCCTGCGCGAGATCCTCACCGCAGCCAACCGACATCCAGACCACGGTCCGACCTCCGTCCAACCCCCGGGAGAGAACGTCTCGGCCGAGGGCATCAGTGCCGAGCGGGGCCTGCGCGGACGGTTCCCGCAAACGGTATTCCCACGA
>JAFAYP010000605.1 GCA_019240305.1 Solirubrobacterales bacterium | reverse complement strand
GCCGCCGAATCTCCGCCACCGACGACCGTGACCCCTGGAGCGCTCGCCACCGCCTCGGCGACCGCCCGGGTCCCGGCCGCGAAGGGCTCCAGCTCGAACGCGCCCATCGGGCCGTTCCAGAACACCGTGCCGGCCTCGGCGATGACGCGGCCATATGCCTCCGCGGTGCGCGGGCCGATATCGAGCCCCATCCAGCCGTCGGGCACATCCACTCCGTCGATCGTGCGCACCTCCGCGTCCGCACCAAAACTATCGCCGATCACCAGGTCGAGTAGGTCGGCGATCCTCGCCCGGGAGCTCTCCGTCGCGAGGATCCGCCGCGCGAGCTCGACGTCCTGCGCCGAGCACAGCGAATCACCGACTGTGTGACCGCCGGCCGCCAGGAACGGAAAGGCCATCGCGCCGCCGATCAAGATCGTGTCGGCCAGCTCCAGGAAGCGCTCGATGACCGCGATCTTGTCGGACACCTTGGCCCCGCCCAGCACCGAGACCAGAGGACGCCCAGGATCCTCCAGCACGCCCTGGAGCGTGCTCACCTCGCGCTCGAGCAACAGCCCGGCGGCGCGCCGGTCGAGCAGCCGTGCCACTCCCTCGGTGGAGGCGTGCGCCCGGTGGGCGGCGCCGAATGCGTCGTCGACGTACGCATCCACCAGCGACGCGAGCGCGCGAGCGAGGTCAGGGTCGTTCTTAGTCTCGCCCGGTTCGTAGCGGACGTTCTCGAGCAGGAGCACCTCGCCGTCGCCGAGCTCATCGACCGCGCCGCGTACGCCGTCGCCGACCACCCCCGGGGCCAGCTTTACCGGAGCGCCGATCAGCTCGCCCAGGCGCTCGGCCACCGGGGCCAGCGACAGCGACGGATCGCGATCCTTGGGTCGGCCCAGGTGCGAGACGAGCACGATCCGAGCTCCTTTGGAACGCAGCTCCTCGATCGTGGGCAGCGCCGCCCGAATCCGCGTGTCGTCGCTCACCGCGCCGTTCTGCAGGGGGACATTGAAGTCCACCCTGACCAGCACCCGCTTGCCGCCCACGTCGCCCAGGTCCCGGAGCGTTCTCACAACAGTTTCTGCGCCACGTCGACCACCCGGTTGGAGTACCCCCACTCGTTGTCGTACCAGGAGATGACCTTGACCATCGTGCCGTCCATCACCGAGGTGAGCTGCGAGTCGAAGATCGAGGAGGCGGGATTCTTGATGATGTCGGTGGAGACGATCGGGTCCTCGGTGTACTCGAGGATGCCTTTCAGCGGACCCTCGGCAGCGGCCTTCATGGCCTGGTTGATCTCCTCGACGCTGGTATCCCGGCTGACCTCGACCGTGAGGTCGACCACGCTGCCGGTGGGGACGGGCGCCCGCACGGCCATCCCGTTCAGCTTGCCGTTCAGGTCGGGGATGACCAGGCCGATCGCCTTGGCCGCGCCGGTCGAGGCCGGGATCAGGTTGACCGCCGCCGCCCGCGCCCGGCGCAGGTCACGGTGCGGCATGTCCTGCAGCCGCTGGTCGGCCGTGTAGGCGTGGATGGTGGTCATCAGGCCGTGCTTGATCCCGATCGTGTCGTGGAGCACCTTGGCGACCGGCGCGAGGCAGTTGGTCGTGCAGGAGGCGTTCGAGATCACGTGGTGATTGTCGCGGTCGTAGACCTCGTCGAAGTTGACTCCGAGCGCCACGGTCACATCGGGCTCGGTGGCCGGCGCCGAGACCAGCACCTTCTTCGCGCCGGCCTGGAGGTGCTTGGAGGCGTTCTCGCGGTCGGTGAACAGGCCCGTGGACTCGATCACGACCTCGGCGCCCAGTTCCTCCCATGGCAGCTGCGCTGGGTCCTTCTCGTTCAGAAAGCGGATCTCGTTGCCGTCGACCCGCAGGCCCGTGTCGGTGGCCTCGACGGTCCCCGGGAACGGGCCGTAGTTCGAGTCGTACTTGAGCAGGTGGGCAAACGTCTTGGGGTCACCGATGTCGTTCGCGGCGACCCACTCGATGTCGGCGCCCTGCTGGTGGGCGGCCCGAAACACGTTGCGGCCGATGCGTCCGAAGCCGTTGATTCCCACGCGTACCGCCATCCGAGCACCTCCTTCGTCGACTCGCTCAAAAGAAATGCCGACGCAGCGCCGGCCCAGCGAAGGCTAGCGGGTCACCTGCGCGAGACGACCTCTACCCGGAGCCCATCCGGGTCACGCAGATACGCCGCGTAGTGACGCTGGTCGTACTGCGGGCGCAGGCCGGGAGGGCCGTCGTCGGAGCCGCCGTTGGCCAAGCCGCCGGCGTACGCGGCGTCGACCGCCGCCTTGCCGTTCGCGCTCAGGGCGACATGGCCGTACCCGGGCCCGGGTATTCGTCCGCGCACCACGATCCAGAGCTGCGGCCAGTTGACGCCGTAGGCCAGCGCGTGCTCGGACTGGACCAGGCGCCTCACCCCGAGCGGGTAGAGCACCGCGTCGTAGAACTGGCCCGATAGGGCCAGGTCGGTCACCTCGAAGCCGACGTGGTCGATCACGCCGGACGGCTCCTCGTCTCCAAGCCGATGTGGTCGATCACGCCGGACGGCTCACGTCACGATGCACCACGTGAATCAGGTACTCGGGATCCGGGCTGTAGCGCGACGCGAGATGGCCGGCGATCGCCACCGACCGGTGCCGTCCCCCGGTGCAGCCGATGGCCGCCACCAGGTGGGCCTTGCCCTCTGCCAGGTACTGCGGGAGCAGGTAGTCGAACAGTGGATGCAGCCGCTCGTAGAACGCGTCGAGCTCGCCGTGGCGATTGATGAACTCGACGATCCGCGGATCGTCGCCGGTGAGCGGCCGCAGGTCGGGCTCGTAGTGGGGGTTGGGCAGGAAGCGCACGTCGAGCAGCAGGTCCGGATCGCGCGTGGGGCCGTACTTGAAGCCGAAGCTCTGGAAGGTCACGGCCAGCCGCCCCGGGGTGCGGGTGGGCAGCAGCTCGTCGGCCAGCTTGCGCCGGAGCATCGCGGCGGTCAGGCCGCTGGTGTCGATCACCACATCGGCCCGGCCACGCAGCGGGAGCAAAAGCTCGCGCTCGCGCGCAATGCCATCGGTCACGCTGCCCGTCGGGGCCAGCGGATGCCGGCGGCGGGTCTCCTTGTAGCGGGTCAGCAGCGTCGTCTCGTCGGCGTCGAGGAACAGCACCCGGTGCCTGACCCCGGCGACACGCAGCTCGTCGAGCATCGTCGCGAAGCCGTCGAAGTAGGTTCCCCCGCGCACGTCGGAGACCACCGCCGCTCGCTGCACCTTTGACCCGGTGTGCATGAACAGCTCGACCAGCGAGCGAATCATCTCCGAGGGCAGGTTGTCGACGCAGAAGTAGCCCTCGTCCTCGAACACGGCCATCGCGGTGGACTTGCCCGCCCCCGAGAACCCGGTGATGATCACCAGGTCCGTGAGGGCCGACGTCTCGCCGGTCTGGGTCAGCGTCTGCTCGTCGATTTCGTCCACTCGCCTCACTCCCATGCTAGGAAGCTTGCCGGGTCAAGCGGACACAGGGTCGTGTGGCACGATGAGGGTCGTGCGGTGGCCCAGGGCGCAGACCACGATCCTGGCCGCGCTGACACTCGTGGTGCTGGGAGCGGCCGTGTGGTTCGTGACGGCTGCGACGAACTCGCCTCGCGACTCGGCTCGGGCAGCGGCGGCGCCCTCAGCTGACCCGGCCGACCCACCCATGCTCTACGCGACCGTGGGCGCGGCGCCCGCCGGACCACCGCGGCCGGCCGGGTTCCTGGGGCTGTCGTTCGAATACAGCGCGCTCGAGGCCTACACCGGCGCGAATCCCGACGCGCTCGATCCGGTGTTCGTCCAGCTTCTCCGCAACCTGGCTCCGGGCGACGGTGAGCCGATCGTGCTGCGCATCGGCGGGAACAGCACCGATGCGACGTGGTGGCCACTCGCCGGCACCGCCACGCCCGGCGGAGTGCACTACGCGCTCACCCCGGCCTGGCTGGCCGAGACCCGCGCGCTCGTCACCGCCCTGCCCACGCGGCTGATCATGGGCGTCAACCTGGCCGCCGGGCGTCCGCAGGTGGCCGCGGCCGAGGCGCGCGCGTTTCTGCGCGGGATCGGCTCGCCCTACGTCAGCGCGTTCGAGGTCGGCAACGAGCCCGACGTGTACGGCGTGTTCCCCTGGTATGCCGGCCCCGACGGACCGGTCTACGCCCGCGGGGGCCGCTATGACCTGTCTGCCTTCATCGGCCAACTCGACCGCTGGCAGGCGGTGCTGCCCGGCCTCCCGGTGGCCGGGCCGGCGTTGGCCGAGTTGCCATGGCTCCGAGGTCTGTCGACCCTGCTGCGGTCCGACCCGCGCCTGCGCGTGGTCACGGTCCACCGCTACGCGCTCCAGGGCTGCGTGACCAACTCCCGCTCTCCGGCCTATCCCTCGATCGCCAACCTGCTGAGCGATCGCTCGTCCCGGGGCCTGGCCGCGGCGATCGCGCCCTACGTGGCGCTCGCCCACCAGAACGGCGCGCAGTTCAGGGTTGACGAGCTGAACTCCGCCGCGCTGGCAGGCTGCCTCGACCGCACCGGGGTGAGCAACACGTTCGCCTCCGCCCTGTGGATGCTCGACACCCTGTTCAACCTGGCGAGCGTCGGAGTGGACGGCGTCAATGTCCATTCGCTCCCCGGCGCCGCCTACGAGCTGTTCAGCGTCCGGCGCACCCCGGCAGGCTGGGACGCGGCCGTGCATCCCGACTACTACGGGATGCTGATGTTCGCCCAGGCGTTCCCGCCGGGCGCCCGCCTGCTGCCGGTGCACGCCCCCGCCACGCCGGTCAAGGTGTGGGCCAGCACCGGGCCGGATGGCCACACGCGCGTGACGCTGATCAACAAGGACTCACGACCCCACCGCGTCGAGCTCCAGCTCCC
>JAFAYP010000580.1 GCA_019240305.1 Solirubrobacterales bacterium | reverse complement strand
GCGAGCACACCCGCCTGGTCGCGGTGACCGCGGCGTCCAACGCGATTGGCACTAAGCCCGACGTGCGGGCGATCAGCGACCGCGCCCACGCGGTCGGCGCGATCACGTACGTGGACGGGGTGCACGCCACCTCCCACGGTCCGATCGACGTCGCGGCGCTCGGCGCGGATTTCTACGCGTTCTCGACCTACAAGCTGTTCGGGCCGCACACCGGCGCGGTGATCGCCGACCCCGCCCGGCTCCAGGAGCTGAAGCCCGCCAAGCTGGTTCCCTCCCCCAACGCGGTACCTGATTGCTTCGAACGCGGCACCCCTCCGTTCGAGCTGCTGGCCGGCGTGACCGCCGCGATCGATTGGGTCGCGGGACTCTCCGCCGCGCCGGGAAGGCGTCGCGAACGACTGCTCGCCGCCCTGTCGGCCGTCGAGGAGCATCTCGGCACGCTGCTCGAGCACGCGCTGACCGGGCTCGCGAGCATCCCGGGTGTCCGCATGCTCGGCCAGGCACGCCGGAGGACCTCGACAATCTCGTTCGTGATCGAGGGGCATCGGCCGAGTGAGGTCGCCCAGCGGCTCGCCGCCCTCGACATCGCGGTCTGGGACGGCGACAACTACGCCTACGAGCTCATGCACCGCTTCGGCCTGGGCGACAGCGGCGGCGCCATCCGGGCCAGCATCGTCCTCTACAACAACCGGGACGATGTCGACCGCCTACTGGAGGGCGTCGCCGAAATCGCTCAGTCGTCACCCAGGTAGGCGGCCGGGAGGTTCCGGCCGGGCACCTCGTCCGGCGTGTAGATCTGCGGATCGCCCGGATACGCCACGCGCCAGTTGTGCGCCGAGTACCAGTCGAAGCGGTTCAGGAGCTGGGGGTTGACCCGATCCGGACCGTCGAAGTGGTGCTCGGACACCTGCTGTCGGCTCCACGCCATCCACGCGTTGTACACCGAGCGCATGTCGGCCGGGACCACGCCCTGGGCAGCCAGAGCTCTGCGCTCCGCCGCGGTGGCGCCCACGGGCGCCGAGCTGAGCGTCGTCGGGCCGCCGGGCGCACCGTAGTTGAGGGGGATCTTGTTCAGCTCCACGTTGTAGGGCGTGTAGTTCGGATGCTCGGTGAACGCGCCGTACATCGGCTCGGCAGCCAGGTCCTCCTGGTTCATCGGGCGGATCCCGAGGATCTGCTCGATCGTCTTGACCATGTTCAGCTGCGTGTAGTAGCTGTCATTCACGCCACCGGCCGAATACGGGCTGATCACGAACGCCGGGCCGCGGTGGCCGTCGACGTGATCGACACCGTTCTGGGTGTCGTCCTCCACAACGAAGATCGCGGTGCTCTTCCAGAAGCGGCTGTGGGAGATCGCGTCGATCACCCGGCCGACCGCCAGGTCGTTGTCGGCCACCTGGGCGACCGGGTAGGGGACCGTGGAGCTGTTGGACACGCCGGTCGCGCCGGTGTGATCGGTCATCAGCCACATGAACGTCAGGTTGGGCATGTTCCCGTGGCGCTCCTGGCGCTGGAACACCGGGAGCCACTGGTCGACCCGGTACTGATCGGGGATCGAGAGCTGGAAGTTCGGGAAGCAGGGGTCGGATATCTCCTGCAGGGACGGAATATCCGACTGCACCCTGGTGTACTGGCAAGGATCGCTGATCGGCTCAGGTCCCTTCCGCCCGTTCTCGAGCCACTGCGACTCGGCGTACCACTGGTCCCACACCGGCGAGCCAGCCGGCAGGCTGTACGGGTTGTAGATGTACTCGCCGAAGTTCTGCACGCTCAGGCCGGAGTTCTCGGCGGCGTTCCAGAGGAAGCCATCGCGCTGGTAGGCCAGCGCGTCGCCGCCCTGTGACGGATAGGACCGGTAGAACGCTCCGAACTCCTTCTCGACATAGTCGGTGGCCTCGGCCTGGACGAGCCAGTTGTGGCCATCGGCCGAGAGCGTTCCCTCGTCGTAGAAGTTGTCGAGGTCTCCGAACCGCGTGGCCAGCGTGTGGAAGTTCGGCGTGACCTGCGCGCCGAACTGCGCGTCGGCCGGATCGCCGTTGCCTTCATTGAGGTCTCCGAGGACCTGGTCGTAGGTCCGGTTCTCCTTGACGATCACCAGGACATGCTTAATCGGCGAGGGCCCGCCCAGGCGGGCCGGAATGACCCTTGGCACGGTGTCGTAATCGCCCTGGTTGATCGGCCTGATCTGATTCCAGTCGTCGTCGGTGAAGACCGTCTGGGTATCACCTGAGATCTGGTAGTCGGCCGGCATCGTGAATGTCGTCACGCTGCCGGTGTCGTCATAGGTGTTGTGGTCGGTGGCCGGTGATGTGTCCGGGCCCTTGTTGATCGTGGACTTGGGACCGCGGGCGCCGATGCCCTTGTCGTTGGTGACCACGATCGTGCCCGCGCCGAGCGCCGGGTCGGGCTGGACCTGCACCGGGTACCAGTCGGTCGGGAGCAGTCCGACGAACCGCATGCGCGAGTACAGGCCGCGGTACTGATAGACGCCGATCGCGTTGTCTCGGCCGATGCTCACCAGCACGTGGTTCGGGTCTGACATGTTGATCGCATTGGCGTAGCTGCCGATGTCCGCGCCCGGCACCGGGTTGGTCCGCACGGTCTGGGCGACGGTGTTGTCGCTTTCGTCGATCACCGACAGGCTGTCGTCGTTGGAGTTCGCGACGAACAGCGCGTTGCCGTTCTGATAGAGCGCCGTTGGCTGGAGCCCGACCGGGATCTCCGCTGTCTCCTTGCCGGCGGTCAGGTCGACGACCGACACCGTGCCGGTGACGGCGCCACCGGTCCTCCGGCTGGACACGATCGGCGTCCCGTCCGACAGGTTGGTGAAGTCATTGCCGTTCGCCGGGCGCCCGCCCTCGTTGGAGACGTAGGCGACCGTCCCGTTGTCGGCCAGCACGACCTGGCGCGGCGCGTTCCCGACCGGGATGGTCTTGGTCAGCGTGTCGGTCTGGGTGCTGATCACGCCAAGCGTGTTGTTGCCGTTCAGGGCCACGTACAGCGTGCTGTTGTCGGGCGAGAGCGCCATCCCCGCCGGCAGGTAGGCGCCACTCGGGTTGCTCGGGCCGATGTTCGGGTTGCACGCCGAGGAGGTGAGGGCCGAGCCGCACAGCGCGATCTCGCCCTCCTGGGTGGCGGCGCCGGTCGCCTGGTTGAAGCTGAACTTGTCGAGCCAGGTCGTCTGGGGGACCCACAACGTGCTGCCGTCGCTGGAGAACAGCGGACCATCCGGGCCAACCGAGGTGTCCTCGGCGCTACCGGTGCCCGTGTCGAGGTCGGCCTGCGAGACGATCGTGTTGGTGCGCAGGTTGACGATGGTCAGGAAGCCCTGGAAGTTGTTCCAGCCCAAGGCCGCCAGGTACTGGCCGTTCGGGCTGATTGCGCTCGTGAGGAGGCGGGCGTTGTCGTCGAGGATGCGGGTTCCCAGCGGGGAGATCCACTGATTGGTGGGCAGCAGGACGCCGTTGGCATAGCTCTGCCCGACCTGCTCATTGCCGAATGGGTTGAAGCCGCCGATCGCCGCCGAGGCGACACCCACCACAGCGACGCACGATGCCAATGCGCTGGCGATCGCCACGCGACCACGTCGACACCTGCGCGTCCGTACCGACACGAGCTTCCTCACGTATTCCCCCCGAAGGTCGGTATGAGATCGGCCGCCCGCTTGGAGGGCGGGGGGCCACCCTACCACCGTGCCCCATGCGGATGGTGTTACTGACTGGTATCCGTCTTGTGGTCGTGCGGTGGCCGACACGACTGGTGCGCCAAGGGCCTCAAACGGGAGCCAGATATATTGGCGCGGTGTACGCGGTCCGGGCGACAGGACTGGTCAAGCGCTTCAGCGACACGACCGCGCTCGACGGGCTCGACATCGGCCTCGCGCCCGGGGAGGTGCGCGGCCTGCTCGGGCCCAACGGCGCCGGCAAGACGACGCTCCTGCGGATCCTCTTCGGCCTGATCCGCCCCGACGGCGGCACCGTCGAGCTGCTCGGACGCAGGCTCGATCATCTCGGCGGCGACGTACTTGACGGCGTCGGCGGATTCGTGGAGGAGCCGTCCTTCTACCCCTACCTGACCGGGCGCGCCAACCTCAAGCTGCTGGCGAAGCTCGACGGCGACGGGAGGCCCGCGCGCGAGATCGACGACGCGCTGGGGCGGGTCGGCCTGGCCGAGCGGGCGGGCGACCGCTTGAGCGGCTACTCGACCGGGATGCGTCAGCGCCTCGGCCTCGCCGCGGCGCTGCTCCGCCGCCCCCGGCTGCTGCTCCTCGACGAGCCGACCAGCGGGCTCGACCCCGGCGGAACGCGCGCAGTGGCGGGGCTGGTCCGGGAGCTCGCCGCCGACGGCGTCGCGGTCCTCCTCTCGAGCCACCAGATCGGTGAGCTCGAAAAGGTGTGTGACTCCTACACGGTCATGCGCGTTGGGCGGGTGGTGTGGAATGGAACCGCCGCCGAGCTGGAGGCCCAGGCGCCCGACTCGGCCTACGCGCTCTGGACCAGCGACGACGCCCACGCGCTCGAGCTGGCCTCTCGCATCCCGCGGGTGCGCATCCAGCGGGCCGCGCGGGGCGGCCTCGCGGTGGCCGCGCGAAGCGGAGACATGGACGTGCTGGTGGCCGCGCTCGGCGATGCCCGGGTGCTGATCCGCCGCCTCGAGCTGATGATCAGCCCGCTGGAGAGCATGTTCTTCGCGCTCACCGGGGGGCACGACGGACCGCCGCTCGACGCGCTCGAGCCCCAGGAGATGGCCGACACGATCCTGGCCGGAGCATGAGCGCGGTCGCGCCGGCCCCGGCTCTTGCGCAGTCCGAGCCGCTCGTCAGCGTCGGCCTGCGCAACGCATACCAGGCCGAGCTCCACAAGCTGACGGCCCAGCTGATCACGCGCATCCTCATGCTGGTGTGCGCGATCGGCCCACTCGCGTTCGCGGTGATCCTCAAGGTCCAGAGCGGCACGCCGTCCGACGCCCTGTTCGGGGTCTGGGTTCACTCCTCGGGGTTCGCGGTGTCGCTGGTGATCCTCGGCTTCGCCGGCTCCTGGGGGTTCCCGATCGTGGCCGGCGTGCTGGCCGGCGATCTGTTCTCCTCCGAGGATCGCCACGGGACGTGGAAGACGATCCTCACCCGCTCGTGCACGCGGGAGGACGTGTTTGCCGCCAAGCTGCTCGCGGCAGGGACGTTCGCGGTCGGGCTGATCGCGCTGCTGGCGGCGATGAGCCTGATCGCCGGCTTCGTGCTGGTTGGGGCACACGCGCTGGTGAACCTGAGCGGCGTCCTCACCTCGCCCGGCCGGATGCTCGCGCTGACCGTGGTCAGCTGGGTGATCTGCCTGCTACCGCTGCTGGCCTACACGAGCCTGGCGATCCTGTTCTCGGTCGCCACCCGCAACGGCATCCTCGGCGTGCTCGGTCCGCTGCTCGTCGCGCTCATCACCCAGCTGCTCGACCTGATCGGCAAAGGCGTGGTCGTCCACGAGCTGCTGATCGGGTCGGCCTTCGATGGCTGGCACGGCCTGTTCACGAGCCATCCGTTCTTTGGCCCGGTGCTGGTCGGAAGCCTGGTCTCGGTGATCTGGATCGTGGCTTGCCTGGCCGCTAGCTGGCGGATCATGCGCCGCCGGGACTTTCTCACCGGGGTCAGCGGGGGCGGCCCGAGCTGGACGGCACCGATCAAGCTCGTGGCCGTGAGCACCGTCGTGGTCGCGCTGCTCGCGCTGGCCTGCGGCGTCGGGCCGACCGGGGTGACCGCGTATCGCGTCGCCTACAACATCGGCCGCGAGTTCAACAACGTCACGTTGCTCCAGCAGGAGCTGATCGGCCGACACGTGCCGACCAACGCCCGGCTCTACATCCAGCCGCAATGCAACCGGCGCGGGACCAAGGCCATCGGCCCCGGGGACTGGAACTGCAACATCTACGTTTACCTGCCCCAGGCCAACTCGGTCCCCTACCAGCTGACCTCGGTCGAGTACGACGTGAGCGTCGAGTACAACGGCTGCTACAAGGCGCAGTCGCCGCCCGCGTTCCTGGGCGGCCAGTCGATGCAGGACGCCACCGGGCACAGCGTGACCAACCCGCTGTTCATCGTCTACGGCTGCTTCAACGTCCTCTGACGCGCCGCCAGAGGACCGGCAACGGGTAACGGGTTGCGTGTCGAGTATCGTCCCGCCCGCGGCGCGGCGGGGACCGGGGTTTTCGTCGCGCCGCAGCCGCAGCCCGATGGTTCATCTGGCCGGCCAGATCGGCGCCGGGGCGACGCTCACCGAGCAGTTCTCGGGCGCCGCGGGGCACCTGCGGCTCGCGTGTGACACCGTTTCGGCCATGCGGAGGCCAGCGCGCTGGGGCTCAGGAATCCTCGCGGTCGTGGTGGTCCTCGCCGTGGCCGCCGTGGCCGGGCTCGGCGCCTCGCGCCGGACCAGTGCCCACGAGCGGCATCCCGCCAGCGCGCTCCGCCTCAGCGCGGTCCCGGCCGGCGCGCTGAGGCTCACGGTCGGCCGCGCCGCACGGAGGACGATCCCGGCCTCCTTCCTCGGGCTCTCGCTGGAGTATCCGGCGCTCGAGGCCTACGCCGGCTCCGACCCGGCTCAGATCAACCCGGTGTTCCTCCAGCTGATCCGCAACCTGTCTCCCAACCAGGCCCCGGACCTCCGGATCGGCGGCGACACCACCGACTGGACGTGGTGGCCGGTGTCCGGCGTGACCAAGCCGGGCGGGATCAAGTACTCGCTGGGCCCGACGTGGGTGCGGGTGACCGCCGGGATCGCCCACCAGCTCGGCGCCCGGTTGATCCTCGGCGTCAACCTCGAGGCCGATAGCAGCCAGCTGGCGGGTGCCGAGGCGCGGGCGCTGATCGCCGGTATCGGCCGCGGCTCGATCCAGGCCGTCGAGCTCGGTAACGAGCCCGAGCTGTACGGCAGCTTCACCTGGTACACAACGCGGGGCGGTCAGCACATCACCGGCCGGCCTCACGGCTACGACTTCAGCGACTATCAGGGTGACTTCGACCGGATCGGCGCGTCGCTGCCGAGCGTGCCGCTGGCCGGGCCGGCCACCGGCGCACCCAAGTGGATCCCGGAGCTCGGGGCGTTCCTGACCGCCCACCCGCAGGTGACGGTCGCCACGCTTCACCGCTATCCGCTCCAGCAGTGCTACTTCCCGACCAGCTCACCGGTGTATCCCTCGGTCGCCCATCTGCTGGCGCCCGGCGCCTCCCAGGGACTGGCCAACAGCGTGGCCTCGCTCGTGGGCGTCGCACACGCGCGGCATGTGAACCTCCGGATCGACGAGATGAACACGGTCTCGTGCGGGAACGGGCCCGGCGTCGCCAATGCCTTCGTGTCCGCGCTGTGGGCGCTCGACGCGAGCTTCCAGATGGCCCGCGTGGGCGTGGACGGGGTCAACTTCCACACCTATCCGGGCGCTCCATACGAGCTGTTCAGCTTCACCCATCGCGGCGGGCACTGGCGCGGGTCGGTCGCGCCCGAGTACTACGGCCTGCTGATGTTCGCCCAGGCGGTGCCGCCCGGCGCGCGGCTTGTGAGCGTCTCCGGCGCGTCGGGCAGCCTCAAGGCGTGGGCCACGCGCGCGCCGGATGGGAGCGTTCACGTGGTGCTGATCAACGAGGACACCGCCGCCTCGCGCACGCTCGCCGTCCGGGTGCCGGGCGTGCGCGGGCCGGCCACGTTAGAGCGCCTGGAGGGCAAGGCCATCTCGGCCAGCACCGGCGTGACCCTGGGCGGCCAGGCGTTCGGCACGTCGACGAGCACCGGCACGCTGACCGGCCACTCCACGCAGTCGATCGTGGATGGGACGCCTGACGGCTACGCCGTGCAGCTCCCGCGGGCGAGCGCCGCAATGCTCACGATCACAGCGCCGGGAACCGCCTAGACCTCGGGCGGCGCCGCCCCAGCCACCTCTCGGCGGCCGGGGCGGCCCTACCTCACTTAGTGGCGCCTTGCCGCGCCGAAGAAGAACGCGGGGCCGTTGGGCGTACCCACCCCGGTCTCGTCGTCGTAGCCCGGCGTGTCGTGCAGGGTCGAGCTCTGGACGTCGATGGTCTGCAGCCGGAACAGGAACCCCTGGCTCGGGTCCAGGAAGTTCGCGTAGTCGGTGCGGACCTGCGCCACCGGCGAGCTTGGCGCCACGATGTCGTGCAGCGCGCCCGTTCCCAGCAGGAGGTAATACAGCGGGTTGATGAACCCGAGCGGACGCCGGTTCACCTGGTCGGCGACCGCCACCACGCCGGCCAGCAGCGGCGAGGACAGGCTGGTGCCGCCGATGCGGTACTGATCCCAGTAGGTGCCGTTGGGGAACACCTGCGTCTCCCCGACCTCGAACCCGGTGTTGGGGTCCCCGGGCATCGCGATGTCCGGCACCGCCCGCATCGGGGTGGAGCCGTAGTACTGCGAGATGCTGGCCGGTACCTTGCCCACCTGGTAGAAGGGCTGGGTGAACAGCTGGCTGGTCCCGCCGCCGCCGCCGGAGCTGTAGGGCCCGGGCGGAGTCGGCGTCCAGGCGCCGTTGGTCAGCGTCGAGTACGCGTTCTGCCAGCCGAACTCGTTCAGCCACTGGCCCCGATCGCCGATTTCGACGCTGGTACCGCCGACGCCGGTGACATACGGCAGGTCGGCCGGGAACTCCACCGTCTTGGCGGACAGATCGGTACCGCCGGCGGTGTGGTCACCCGAGTCACCGGCGGAGAAGTTCACCGTGATGCCGGTGAGCGCCGCCTCCAGGGAGTACTGCTCATAGAACTGGACGTAGCTCGTGCCGAGCAGGTTGATGTCGTCGATCCCGTCGGTCCAGGAGTTCGTGATCACGTCGGCGACGTGGTTGTCGATCGCGCTGGCCCAGGCATCGTCCAGGCCGCTGCCGCAATCCGCAGCACCGACGTAGACGATCCTGGCGCCGGGAGCCATCGCATGCACGGCCTCGACGTCGAGGGTCTCCTCCCCGTACCAGCCCTGCGGCCCGCATTCACTTTCCATGTCATAGCCATTGGCGCCCGGGGTGATCTGCGAGTACTGCCCCGGACGGAACAGCGGCTGCTGATGCACCTGGTTGTAGCGCTGGGCGTCCTGGTAGATCGTCGGCGCCGCGTAGGCGTCGGTGATCGCCACCGTCACGCCGCGACCATCGAGGCCCGAGTGCAGTAGCTGGCTCTCCCCGTAGGCCGACTGGTACTGCTGGGGCACGTAGCCGCAGATCGCGTAGGGCTGCGACAGGCCGTAGGCGGGCGGCATGTCATAGGCGATCTTCTGACCGAAGTAGTCCGAGCAGGGCTGGACCCCGTAGTGCACGCCTGCAGGCGGCCCAGGCAGCGTGTCGGCCGGCGACTTCAGCGTCGAGCCCTGGTCGATCCCGATCACGCCGGCGATCGCGCCGCTGACGCCGGAGGGTGTGCTCCCCGGCAGCGACAGCGCCGTGCTGTTGGCGCGGACGGTCCTGCCCTGGTAGGAGTAGTTGTTCAGCTGAGCGCCGAACGCCTGCTGCACCTGGGCCACCGAGCCGCTCGCCTCCACGAGCATCCCGCTCGGCAGCGTCGTCGTAACCGTGAAGCCCTGCGAGCGAAGCCAATTCTGCACGGCGGCGAGATCAGAGCTGCTCGGCCCATAGGCGGCGTCGAAGGCCGCGTTCGAGAGCCACTGTCCGTACCTCGCGCTGGTCGGGTTCGAGATCGCCTGCAACGTGGACTCGGCCCCGGCCGGGTCGCGCATCCGCAGTAGTACGCCGAACTGGACCTGGTTCGCTGATGGCGTGGCCCCGAGATCATTGGCCTGTGACAGCCAGCGCGGTGCGGTCCCCCTTAACGCAAATCGCCCCGGCGACGCCGAGGCCGATGCCGTCACGACCGCCATCACGAGGCACGCGAGCACGCCTCCGAGCAGCCCGCGCTGAATGAATCGAACAGATCCCAATGCACTCCCCTCGCTTGTTGGATTACTGCCGCCACGCACCCCGGCCGGACCAGCCTATAAGAAATCCGCTAAGGCGTCGTTGAGCGCAGCGATCCCGTCCCACGCGTCGACGAACCGGGTGGTCAGTGGCGAGAAGCCAAACCGGATCACGTCGGGACGGCGGAAGTCTGGGATCACGCCGGCTTCGATCAGCCGAGCGCACAGCTCGCGGGCGCGCGGATGCGCGAGCGCAACGTGCGCGCCACGCCACGCCGCATCGCGCGGCGAGGCCACCGACACGCCGAGCGGCGCCAGACGCGCATCGGCCAGCCCGATGGCCAGTTCGGTGAGCGTGATTCCCTTGCCGCGGATCGGCCCGATCCCCGCCTCGGCCACGATCCTCACTCCCTCGTCCACCGCCACGAGTCCCAGGATTGGAGGCGTGCCGGAGAGGAATCGCCGCATTCCGGCGGCCGGCTCGTAGCCGGGTGCCATCTCGAACGGGTCGCGCCGGCCGAGCCAACCCCAGATCGGCTGGCGCAGCTCAGGCTGCCGGTCGCGGCGAACGTACATGTAGGCCGGCGCCCCGGGCCCGCCGTTCAGGTACTTGTAGGTGCAGCCGACGGCCAGGTCGGTGCCGTCGGCATCGAGGGCCAGCGGGACCGAGCCGGCGCTGTGGCTGAGATCCCAGAGCACGAGCGCGCCGGCGTCGTGGGCAAGCGCGTTGATCCGGGCCATGTCCGCGATGTGGGCCGAGCGGTAGGAGACGTGCGAGAAGCTCACGAGCGCGGTCCGGTCGTCGAGGTGCCCGGCCATCGCGTCGGGGTCTGGACCGGCGAAAGGATCGCCGGCCAGCCACACCAGCTCGAGCCCGCGCTGCTCGGCGAGTCCCTCGAGCACGTAGCGGTCGGTGGGGAAGTTGTCGAGGTCGGTGAGGATCCGAGTCCGTCCGGGACGAGCGTCGAGCGCAGCGCAGGCCAGCTTGTAGAAGCAGACCGTGGTTGAGTCGCCGATCACGACCTGCCCGGGGGCCGCCCCCAACGCGGCCGAGCCCAGCCGGTCGCCAATCTCGAGCGGGAGCTCGAGCCACCCCTCGTCCCAGCCCCGCACTCCGCGCTCGCCCCACTGCGCCACCAGGCGCGCTAGCCGTTCGGTGCTTGCCTGGGGCAGCGCGCCGAGTGAGTTGCCGTCCAGATAGATCACCCGATGGTCGATGATGAACCGCTCGCGGAACTCGCGCAGCGGATCGGCCGCGTCGAGCTCGGCGGCGGCCTCACGGCTGCGCGCCGCCGGGAGCGCTTCCGTCACGGGGTTACGCCCTCCGACCGGATCCGTGTCGTGCCATGGTCTGGCGACAGT
>JAFAYP010000577.1 GCA_019240305.1 Solirubrobacterales bacterium | reverse complement strand
TACTGCCCGCTCAGGCTGTAGACATTGGTGGTCCGGTGGCTCGCGTCGGCCACGTCGCTCAGGAAGGTCTCGATCAGCGCTTGATAGCCCGGATCGAAGGCCAGGCTCGAGCCGGCCGGCGCCCAGAAGATCACGTGCGTGCGGTTGGAGTGCAGGACCGGGCCGCCGCCGTAGGGCAGGTTGGCGTGGTGCGAGGCCATGTCGGAGTTGAATTGGGCCCCGTCCACCCTGCCCGCCGTCGCTGCGCCCACCGCCGCGGCGGCCCGGGTGGGCACGTCGCGGACCATCCCGCCGAAGAACTTGGCCTGGGCCACCGCCGGGGCTAGCGCAGCCAGGGCGAGCACCACGACCGTGGTCGCGATCACGCGGATGCTCGCGCTCACTTCGCGGCCAACCAGTCGGAGCCCACGCCCACCTCGACCGCCAGCGCCGGGTCCATCTCGAACGCCCCACCCATCTGCTCGACCGCGATCCGGCTGACCTCCTCGGCTTCCTCGGGCGGGCCTTCGAACAGCAGCTCGTCGTGGATCTGAAGGATCATCCGGCTGCGCAGCCCCGCCTCCTTGATCGCCTGATCGCAGCGCACCATGGCCACCTTCATGATGTCGGCCGCGGTGCCCTGGATCACCATGTTGACTGCGAACCGCTCTCCCTGGCGGCGTAGCTCCCAGCGGCGCGCGCGTAGCTCGGGGACCTGGCGGCGCCGGCCGAACAGCGTCGAGACGTAGCCATGCTCGGTGCCCTGTTCGATCGTCTCCTCGATCCAGCGGGCCACGGCAGGGAACCCGGCCATGTAGCGCTTGATGAACTCCTCGGCCTCCTCCTGCGGGATGTCCAGGCGGTCGGCCATCCCCCACGCCGACAGCCCGTAGACGATGCCGTAGTTGATCATCTTGGACTTGGATCTCATCCCGGGGTCGATCTGCTCGGGCGTGACGCCGAAGACACGACACGCGGTGGCGGTATGGACATCTTCGCCCTTGCGGAAGATTTCCTTTAGGGCATCCTCGCCGGCGATGTGGGCCAGCAGCCTGAGCTCGACCTGGGAGTAGTCGGCCGAGACCAGCCGATCGCCCGGCTCGGCGACGAAGCAGGCCCTGATCTCCCGGCCGAGCGGCGTGCGGATCGGGATGTTCTGGAGGTTGGGGTTGTTGGACGACAGCCGCCCGGTGGTGGCGGCGGTCTGGTTGAACGTGGTGTGGATCCGCCCGCCGGAGTCGGTCAGCAGCGGCAGCGCGTCCAGGTAGGTCTGGGCCAGCTTGGTCAGCTCGCGCCAGCGCTCGATTCTGGGGATCACCGGATGCTCGTGGCGGATCGCCTGGAGCACGCGGGCATCGGTCGAATAGCCGGTCTTGCCCCGGCGCTTGCGTGACAGGCCGAGCCGGCCGAAGAGCATCTCTTCGAGCTGCTTGGGCGAGCCGAGCGTGAACTCCTCGCCGCATATCTGAAAGATCTCGCGCTCGAGCGCGTCGGCCTCGCCCTTGACCCGGGCCGAGATCTCGTGCAGCCGCTCGATGTCGAGCTTGCAGCCGGCCAGCTCCATCTCGCGCAGGATGCGGACGAGCGGGAGCTCGACCTCGTGCAGCAGGTCGGTTAGGCCGCGTCCCCGGATCTCCTCACGCTGCCACGCGGTCAGCGCGCCGAGCAGCAGCGCGTCGCGGGCCGCCTCGTCCTCCACCTCGGCACCCAGCCCGCGCTCCTCGCACAGCTCGCGGAATGGATAGGCGCGCCGGGCCGGCTCGAGCAGGTAGGCGGCCACCTCGGTGTCGTGGGCGAGCACCGCGGGCACCTCCCCCAGCGACTTGGCGTCGTGCGCGATCACGGGCCGGCGGCCGATCGCTCGCACGACATCGTCCGGGGAGGCGGCCTCCCCGGCCAGCACGTCCCCGGCGCCGGCGGCGTGCACCCCGAAGCGCCAGCCAAGATCCGGCGAGAACAGCTGATCGGGCGGCGCCTCCGGCGCCCGCACCGCGACCGCCACCTCCTTTTCGGGGAGCCGGCTCAGGTCGGCGACCTTGGCGGTGCGCAGCTGGGCCGTGAGCGCCTGCTCGGCCTCGGGCGCGGGTGCGGCGGCGTCGGCCGAGCCCAGCGCCTCCTCCAGGCGGCGCAGCGGCTCGCGCAGCTCGAAGCGGCGGAACGTGTCGCGCAGCTTGGATCGGTCGGGGGCGATGGTGGCGAAGGTCTGCAGGTCGAGCTCGACGTCGATGTCGCGCTTGGCCGTGGCCAGCTGCTTGGAGATCCGCGCCACCTCGGCGTTTTCGGTCAGGTTCTGCTTGCGCTTGGCCCCGCTGATGTCGTCGATGTGCCCGAGCACATCCTCGAGCGTCCCGAACCGCTGGAGCAACTCGGCCGCGGTCTTGTCGCCGATCCCCGGTACGCCCGGGATGTTGTCGCTGGTGTCGCCCTTCAGGCCGATGAAGTCGGGGATCAGCTCGGGCGGGATCCCGTAGCGATCGATCACCCCCTGGCGGTCGTCCACGCGGGTGTCGGTGATCCCCCGCGAGGTGGTCATGATCTTGACCACGCCGTCGTCGACCAGCTGGTACGCGTCGCGATCGCCGGTCACGACCATCACGGGAATCGGCGGCTCAGCGGTCCGCGCGCGCTCGACGATCGAGGCGATCACGTCGTCGGCCTCGAACCCGGACACCCGTAGGTTCCGGTATCCGAACGCGTCGACCAGCGGCTCCAGATGCGGCCACTGCTCCTTGAGCAGGTCCGGCCGGGTCCGGCGCTGCGCCTTGTATTCGGAGTACACCTCGCGGCGGCCGGTGTCTCCCGCGTCCCACACCACGACGGTCGCCTTGGGGCCGTAGTCGGTGAGGATCTTGACCAGCATCGAGGCGAACCCGAAAATCGCGTTGGTCGGCATCCCGGTCGAAGTGGCAATCGACTCGGG
>JAFAYP010000565.1 GCA_019240305.1 Solirubrobacterales bacterium | reverse complement strand
GAAGATGGGGATCACCCAGATGCCGGCGCGCCACACGTGGATCTGCGTCGTGTAGGAGATGCCCATCCGGTAGAAGATCCGGTCGGTTGAGCCGACGGCGAAGATGATGACCACCCAGCAGAGGAAGGCCGCCCCCACGGCCGTGCGGA
Organism: Solirubrobacterales bacterium; assembly: GCA_019240305.1. Lineage (GTDB taxonomy): Bacteria > Actinomycetota > Thermoleophilia > Solirubrobacterales > Solirubrobacteraceae > Palsa-465. Next base: position 2,267 of record JAFAYP010000565.1, on the reverse strand, counting down.
TCGGGCGGTCGCGCGGGCGGTCGAGCAGGTCGTGGCGCTTGATGTCGCCGGTGATCCTCCGCTCGATCGCCGGCCACGCGTAGAGCACCGCGAACACGAACAGCGGGAACGCGGCGCCGCCCCAGAACGGGTTGGGGATCACCGTCCGCCCCGCGATCACGAGCTCCCAGTTGGGCATTAGGCGCAGGGCGCCGATCAGCCAGCCGATGTACCAGTCGGGCTGCGCGCCGTTCTCTGACAGATAGGTATGGAATGGCCCCCACTGCCAGATCGGATTGATCTGAACCAATCCACCGAGCAGGAACAGCACCCCGGCCACGGCGAGCAGCAAGCCGATCGAGCGCAGGGCGTAGGCCGGCCACATCGGCGTTCCCACGACGTTGCGCTCGCGGCGCCCCGGGCCCGGGAACTGCGAGTGGTGCTGGCGCATGATCATCGCCAGGTGCAGCGTGATCAGCACCGCCAGCGCGGCGGGGATGAGCAGCACGTGCGCGATCTCAAGGCGCGGCCAGAACGTGCTCTTGCCGGGGAATGGGCCACCCCAGATCAGGCTGGCCATCTGACCGCCGACGAACGGGATCGACAGCGCCACCCCGTAGGCGATGGCCAGCCCCATGCCCGACAGCAGGTCGTCGACCAGCGAGTAGCCGGCGAACCCCTCGAGGATCGCCAGCATCAGCATGGTCAGCCCGATCATGTAGTTGAGGTCCCTGGGCTTGCGGTATGCGCCGGTGAAAAAGATCCGGACCAGGTGAAGGACGATCGAGGCGACGAACACGTCTGCGGCCCAGTGGTGGACCTGGCGGAACAGCAGGCCGGCCGGCGTGCTCAAGCTGAGATCGAGCACCGAGCGGTAGGCCTCGGACATCTGCTCGCCGTACAGCGGCGCATAGGACCCGTGGTAGATGACCTGCGTGTCGCTCGGGATGTAGTAGAGCGTCAGGTAGATGCCGGTCCCGATCAGGACGATGAACGAGTACAGCGCGATCTCCCCGAGCAGGAACGACCAGTGGTCGGGGAACACGTAGCGCAACGCCCATTTGACGGCGCCGGCCATGCCCACGCGCTGTTCAGCCGAGCGGCTGGCCCGTTCGAAGCGGCGGTGGACGTAGCGCTCGACGAGGTTCACGACTGCGCCCGGTGCACTCCCCACCAGGAGGGTCCGACGTCTTCGTGGAATCCCGCCGCGGCGCGCAGGTAGCCCTGGCCGTCGATCATCAGCGGGAGCTGAGGAAGCGCCCGCCCGGCGGGGCCGAAGCTCAGGCGCCCGCCCTCCCCGGGCAGGAACGTCGAGTAGTGGCAGGGGCAGGTGAAGGCCGGCACCTGACTGGTCGGGGCGTAGGTCGGATAGCGGTAGAGCGAGATCGCACAGCCGGCGTGCGGACAGATCTTGGAGTAGGCGAGGATGCCCTGGGGCGCCCAGCTCCGCCGCGCGGCCGGCAGGTCGATGTAGTGGGCGGGCAGCCGCACGACGAGGACGCCCGATCCGAACGCCTCCGGGTCGGCGTTTTCGGGCAGCGCGGTGTAGAACGAGCCGAGCTGGATGTCCTCGGCGCGGTACGGGCGGCCCTGGTCGTCGACCAGACGGACGCCCCGCGTCCACGGCGTCTGATGAAACGCCTTCATGGTGGGTCCGAGCGAGGCCAGCGGAGTGGCCGCCGCGGTCACGATGGCCGCGCCGGCCACCCCTCCGGCGCCGGCGAGCAGGGCGCGGCGGGAGATCCCCTCTCCCCCCTGCTCGATCATCGTCACGGCCTCCTCGGTCTGCTCCTCGTCGAGCAGCAGCCCACGTTCCTCCACGTGCGTCTCCTGGGGCACGACGAACTTGCCCGCGATGATGCATGCGGCGGCCAGCAGGCAGAGCGCGACGCCCATGGCCACTCCGAGCAGCTGGGTGTTGCCACCAGCCACGATGTAGACCACGGTGAAGGCGAACGCGAACAGCGCGGCGAGTAGGACCAGCCCGGCGACCAGCAGCTCGGCCCGTGGGTTGGCGGGTACCTCCCGCTTGCTCGGGTCGATGTCGGATTCGGGCGCCGAGGGCGGCGGCGCCGGCGTCCGGCTGCGGGCGGCGCGGAGCCCCGTGCGGACGGCGACGAGGACGCCGAGGAGCTTGGCCGCGCGCTTGACGGGCTGGGGATCCTCAGGGCTCATACCGGCTCGTCCATCCTTTCTCCGATCAGGCGGGCCACGATCACCAGCGCGAGCAGGCCGATGAACCAGGCGACCATCCCCTCCGGGATCGGGCCGATGTTGTAGATGCCCCA
>JAFAYP010000165.1 GCA_019240305.1 Solirubrobacterales bacterium | reverse complement strand
GCGCCCCGCCGCCTGGACGAGCCCCGCCGCGAGCTCGACGAGTACTTCGCCGGCCGCCGCCGGCAGTTCGAGCTCCCGCTCGACTGGCGCCTGGTCCGCGGCTTCGCCCGCCGCGTGCTGGAGGCGACCGCGAACATCCCCTACGGCGCCACCGCCACCTACAAGCAGGTGGCGGGCGTGGCGGGCAACCCGCGCGCCTCGCGGGCGGCGGGCAACGCGCTCGGATCCAACCCGATCCCGATCGTCGTGCCCTGCCATCGCATCCTGCACTCCCACGGCGGGCTGGGCGGCTACACCGGAGGCCTCGACAAGAAGCGCCGCCTGCTGGCCGTCGAGGGTTACAGCGGGTTGAAGCAGCCGTAGATCACGAACAGCGGGTTGACCACCTGGTGGCCCGCGGCGTCGCGCATGGTCTGCTGGCCCACAAACGACGGCGGCGACTCCGCCTTGTAGCACCCGTTGGACTGCAGGCTCACGTCGTAGGTGACCGGTGTCTGCTGGAACGGGTCCGCGCCCGGCTGCGGGATGAACACGTCGAGCGTGCAGATCCAGTCTCCCGGGCCCGACGGGGTGCTCGCGCGCCGGCTGCAGCTCGGCAGCACGTTCAGCTTGGTGCCCGCCGGGACGAACCGGCCGAGCTCACGCTGCTGCAGGATCGTGAGGTTGTTGAAGGCGGGCGTGATGCTCGCCTTCAGCCGCGCCGCGGTGTCCCCGTCCGGGCCCCAGTTGCCGGCCACCGCCAGCAACGCGATCACCACCGCCGAGCCGACCGCGACCCGCACCGGTACCACCCAGCCCGGCCGCCGGCTCACCGGCGTGCCGGCGAAGTCCCGCCGGCGCAGGATCAGCCACGCGCCGCCCAGGCAGGCCACGATCCAAATCAGGCTGACGATGCAGGCGATCGCCATCGGGCCGTAGTAGTGATGCGCGGTGAACAGCGCATACCAGCCGCCGAAGGCCGAGCCGACCAGCAGCATGTGCAGCCACACCCCGCTGCCCACCAGCAGCAGCAGCTGCATCACCAGCGCGAGCAGAGCCGGCCCGATCACCCCGACGATGCCGTTGCGCGTGGCCACCGAGAGCAGCACGGCCAGGCTGACGAACGCCAGCATCGGCGGGATGTTCAGCAGCCAGGCCACCACCACCAGCACGAGGCCGTGACCGACCGACAGCTCGACCCCCCCGAGGCTGACCAGCTTGCCCGGACCGACCAGCAGCAGTCCGGCGGCCAGGCTCGAGACGGCCAGCAGCACGAGCAGGCCCACCGAGAAGCTCACCGCGGCCAGGAGCTTGCCGGCGAACAGGGCGCGCCGCGTCGAGGAGCGGGTGAGCACCATCTTCCACGTGCCATAGCGATCCTCGGAGGCGAAGATGTCGCCGCACAGCACGCCGGCGAGCACCGGGAAGCCCCACGATCCGCAGAACCCGAGCACCACGAGCGACAGCGCCAAGCCCGACTGGTGCACCCACACCCCGAACAGAGTGTCGGCCGGGCTGCCGGTCTGGATCTTCAGCACGCCGGCGAACGCGAACGGCCCGAGCACGCAGATCAGCGCGAGCAGGCGCGTAGAGAGCTGCGCCGAGAGCTTACGCCGCTCGGCCCGGTACACATGCCGGACGCCGGCTGACGACCCGGCTCGTCCGGCCCCGAGGGCGTCGCTCGGGCGCAGGGCGTGGGTGGCGCTCACGCCCCGGCCATCGCGGCTTCGATCAGCTCGGTGAGGGCCGCCGAGTCGAGCTCGACATCGCTGGTGAGGGCAAAGAACATCGACTCGAGCGGGCTCAGGACCAGCTCGAGCCGCCGGACCGCGACCTCCGCCCGGCCGAGATCGAGCACGTACGCGTCGACGCGGCCCTGCACCGCGAGCCGGAGCTCGCCGGTCGAGGACCTGGTGGCGTGGATGTCCGGGTGCTGCGCCGCGATCTCAAGCGCGCGAGCGTCGTCGCTCGTGGCCAGCCGGTAGGCCGAGCCCGGAGCCTGCTCGCGCAGCTCCCGGGCGCTCCCGTCCCATACCACCTTGCCCAGGCGCAGCACCGTGAACGCGTCGCACACGTTCTCCAGATCGCCGATCAGGTGGCTCGAGAGGAGCACCGAGGTGCCCTCGGCGGCGAGCCGGCGCACCAGCCCGGCCATGTCGCGGGCGCCGGCGGGA
>JAFAYP010000071.1 GCA_019240305.1 Solirubrobacterales bacterium | reverse complement strand
CTCTGGGCCAGCACCACGTGGAACTCGTGGATCCGCTCCAGGTTCTGGGCCTGGCTCAGCAGCATAAGGTCGGCGTCCCCGCGGGTGCCGACCAGCGAGAACGCCCGCAGCAGATGGCCGTCGGCGAAGTCATCGCAGGCGGCGATGAACTCGCGCTTGTCGGCCGCCCGGCGCTCGTCGTCCAGCCGGCGCCAGGCCGGATCGACCTTCAGGAAGGTGTATTTGACGAACTGGCGTACCGGCATGACCTGGCAGGGATGATACGCACGGAGCCCGCAGGCCAAGGTGGGCGTGCCAGATCTGGTTGCCCCAACGTCTACCATTTAAAGGCATGCGAGTAGCGATCCTGTCGCCTTACTCGTGGACGTATCCAGGGGGTGTCACGAGGCACATCGAGGCGCTCGCGGAGAGGTTCATCGAGGACGGCCATCACGTCCGGGTGCTGGCTCCCTTCGACCCACCGGACCGCTTCGCGTCGGTCCTGCACCGGGGCGCGCGGCCGCAGGCGATGGAGCGCCCTGAGTACCTGGTCTCGCTCGGCCGGACCGTGTCGCTGAAGGCCAACCAGGCCGTCTCGAACATCTCGCTCACCGCCTACGGGCTGGCCACCGCCCACCAGGAGCTGCGCACCGGCGGCTACGACGTGGTCCATGTGCACGAGCCGCTGGCGCCCGTGGCGCCGTGGTGCATCACCGACTGGACGCACGTTCCGGTAGTGGGGACGTTCCACACGTACAACGAGAACCGGCTCTCGAACGGGATCGCCAGCGCGATCGGAGCGCGGCGGATGCTCAACCGCCTGTACGTCCGGATTGCCGTCTCCGAGGCCGCGGCCTGGACCGCTCGCCGCTTCTTCGGCGGCCACTACCGGATCATCCCCAACGGCGTCCACGTCGACCCACAGCGGGCGGCTCTGGCCGCGCTGCGCCCGCAGGAGGACAAGCTGAAGATCGTGTTCGTGGGCCAGGCTGTCGAGCGCAAGGGCCTGCCGCTGCTGCTCCGGGCCTTCGAAGCGCTCCGCGAGCACATCCCAACCGAGCTGACCGTGATCGGCCCTTCGCTCGCCGAGCTCTCACCGCTGATGCTCGACATGCGCGATGTGCGGGTGCTGGGCAAGGTAGACGACGAGACCAAGCGCTCCGAGCTCGAGTGCAGCGATGTCCTCTGCGCGCCCTCGCTGGGTGGCGAGAGTTTCGGCATGGTGCTGACCGAGGCGTTCGCGGCCGGAACGCCGGTCGTCGCCTCCGACATCGCCGGCTACCGCGACGTGGTGCGGGACGGCGTGGACGGTGTGCTCGTGCCCCGCGCCGATGCCCAGGCGCTGGCCGAGACCCTGCGCGACCTCTACGAGGACCCGGTCCGCCGGGGGTCGATGGCCCGCGCGGCGGTGCTTGGCGCGGAGCGCTTCGCCTGGCCGCGGGTGGCTGAGCAGGTCATGGAGGCCTACGAGGACGCGGTGGCGACGCCGGTCCCCACCGGCGCGCTCGAGCGCCTCGCCGTGCGGGTGGGCGCCCGGGCGGTCGACCTCAAGCCGCATGTGCCGCCTCAGCGAATGGAGAGCCTCGAGCCGAAGCTGACCGGCCCCGAGCGCCACAGCCACGCGCTCGCGATGGCCCGGCGGGTCGGCGTGGTCGGCGTCTCCATGGGCGGCGCGGCCCTGGCCGTGCTGGCGCTCCAGAAGATCGGGCTGGCCAACGTCGCCTCCGCGCTGATCACCGCGAGCCCGACCCTGGTCCTGCTCGGCCTGGTGGTCATGTGCTCCGCGATGATGATGCGCGCCGTCTCCTGGCACGCGATCCTGCGCGCCGCTCTGCCCAAGGCTCGGGTGCGGCTGGCCGACGCCGCCCAGGGAACGTTCATCGGCGTGCTCATGTCCTCGACCTTGCCGGCGCGCCTGGGTGAGCCCTCGCGCGCCCTGGTGGTCGCCCGGCGCACGGGCCGGCCGCGCGAGAACCTGCCGATCGTGCTGGGCACGGTGGTGTCCCAGACGCTGCTGAACATGATCGCGCTGATCATCCTCGGCGCGATCATGTTCTCCTCGGTCGACTTCTTCAACGGCCACCAGAACGCACTCGTGGCCGCCGCGATCGCCCCGGTGGCGCTGCTCATCGTGGTGCTGCTCGCCCCGGTGCTGCTGCGCGAGAACGGCAACCGCTCCTCGCGCCTGCATGCGCTCAGCGCCCAGATTCGCCGTGCGCTGGCGCGGGTGCGCGCCGGCCTGATCGTGTTCCGCCGCCCGCGCCTGGGAGCTCAGGCCACCGTCGCGCAGCTGGCGGCCTGGGCCCTTCAGTGCATGTCGTGCTGGATCCTCCTGGTCGCCCTTGGACTCGACAAGCACGCCGGGATCGCCGCCGCCGCCGCGGTCCTATTCGCGGTCAACATCACCGCGGTGCTGCCGGCCACGCCGGCCAACCTCGGGGTCTTCCAGGCCGCCTGCGCCGCCGTGCTGCATACCGGATGGCACATCGGCTACGGCGACGGCGTCGCCTACGGCGTCATCCTCCAGGCGGTGGAGGTGACAACCGCGATCGTGATGGGCATGCCGGCGCTGCTCAAGGAGGGCATGTCCTGGCGTGAGGTCAGGCTGCGGGCCATGCACACCGCGCCGGTCAAGCTGCCGGCGCGGCCGAGCGGGGCGCGGGGGGCGCGTGCCGCCGCCGGCGCGGTCGCCGCCCGGTCATAACACGGGATCTACAGCTAGAACTCGGCCATCGCCGGCTCGCCCTCGCCGGCACCGTCGTCGACGAGCTCGGGCTCGGCGTCTGAGAGCTCGGACAGGCGCGTGGGATCGCGCTCGGTCCCGGCGATCAGCTCGTCGGAGGCCTGGCGGTCGGTCTTGGGCAGAAAGCCCGACTTCATGCCGAAGTAGACGGCCTGCGGGTGGTGGGCCACGATCGCCAGCGTCGACTGCTCGGGCTCGACTGCGTACCCGCCGGAAAGGTGCAGGCCGATCGAGGGGGCGTCGAGCAAATCGAACACCTTCTCGTGCTCTGACTGCTCGGGGCAGGCGGGATAGCCCCAGGAGTAGCGGCGGCCCTGGGTCGGCTCGATGCCGAGGCCGGCGCGCACCCGCGAGTGCAGCCACTCGGCCATGCCCTCGGCGGTCTGGACGCCGAGGCCGTGGGTGAACAGCTGCTCGGCGAACTCGCCCTCGGCCTCGAGCTTGGCCATCAGCTCGGTGACCTCGCCGCCGGCGGTGACCGCCTGCAGGGCGACCACGTCGACCTGGGGCGGGTGGGCTGAATTTAACGGGCGGTAGAAGTCAGCCAGGCAGATCCGGTCGTGCTTGGGCTGGCGCGGGAACACCAGCCGCTGTAGCTCCCGCTCACCGGGGGCGTCCGGATCCCAGACGATCAGCTCATTGCCGTCGGAGTTGCAGGGGAAGTAGCCGAGCAGGGCGCGCGGGTGCAGGTAGGTCTGCTCGCGCCACATGCGCTCGAGGCGAGGCTTGAAGTCCTCGCCCACGAGCCGCTTCCACTCCTCGCCCTTTACCCCGCGGCCGCCCCAGTGAAGCTTGAACAGCACGTGGGTGTCGAGGTGGCGATAGACCTCGTCCATGTCGACCTCGATCTCGCGCACGCCCCAGAAGGGGGGCTCCGGGATCGGGTTGTCGGTGGCCACCGCCGCGCGCACGGAGGAGTCGGTGAGGAGCGGCGCGTCGTCGTCGGTCTCCTCAGGCTGCTCGCGCAGCCGCTTGGCCGCCTCGCGGGTCTTGGCGACGAGCGCCTGGCGAGCCTCGCCATCGACCAGCTGGTCCACCTTCGACAGACCTTCGAACGCGTCCTTGCAGAAGAACACGCCGGGCTCGTACACCTCGTCGGACTCGGTGCCATTCGGATACAGGATCCGGTAGCCGAAGTTGCGGTTGATCGCCGC
>JAFAYP010000042.1 GCA_019240305.1 Solirubrobacterales bacterium | reverse complement strand
GCCCTCGATCTTGCTGAGCGAGATGATGGTTCCCGGTCCTGCCTCCTGCACCAGGTACGGCGAGACCTGGCCTGAATCCACTCGTTTGGGCGTGATGCTGATCAGCCCGTCCTCCCGCCAGGGGTCAGAGGTCAGCGAGTAGGCGCGCCAGTGACGCACGCCGTCGATGTCGATCCCGATCCGCACGTACTGGCCGGGCTTGTGACCGGGCCAGCGGTAGCCGGGCTTGATCAGGATCGTGGCCGCGTTGGCGGTCTCGTGTTTGACCTTGACGATCCGGCCGCGCAGCTCGCGGGTAGACCAGAGCGGATTGACCAACTCGAGGTAGTCATCGGGCAACAGCGGCGAGCTCAGCGACTCGAGCGCCTTGAGAACCCGGCGCTGGACCGGATGGACGTTTGGAGGTGCACCTTTCTCGGGCATATCTACTGGCCAGTAATATCCAGGACGACAGATTCGTAACGGTTCGTGCCAGGAAAAATCTCCAGACCCGGGACCGATCAGGCCGGAGCTCGCCGTCGCACCCGCAGCGGGACGCGCGGAATGCCCCGAGAGCGCCGCGAACGGCTCATCCTCGACGTCGCAGGGCAGGTGTTCGCCCAGGCCGGCTACGAGTCCGCTCCAATGGACGAGATCGCCGAGCGGGCTGGCGTGTCCAAGCCGATGCTGTACACCTACTTCGGCTCCAAGGAGGGGCTGTACCTGGCCTACATCGAGCGCGCCGGAGGTGAGCTGCTTAAGCGGCTAACCGGCGCCCGCGCGCACGACGCCTCACCGGCCGCGATCCTGCGCGCCCGGATCAACGAGTTCCTCGCGTTCGTCGAGGAGCACGATGACGGCTGGCGGGTGCTGTTCCGCGAGCTCGCGTCAACCCGTCCCTTCGCCGAGCGCCTGGCCGAGCTGCGCGAGCAGATCGCCGGGGCGATCCGCCGGATGCTCGAGGACGGCGCCGACGCGTGCACGGGCTACTCCCCGCCGGCCGCCGATGCCGTCGCTCATGCGCTGGTCGGCGCCGGCGAGTCATTGGCCAACTGGTGGCTCGATCATCCGGAGATCCCGCGCGACCAGGTCGCCGTCTGGTACTTCGGGGTGGTTCAGGCGGTCGTATCCGGCGCGGACGAACGCTAGTGGGCTAGCCCTCGAGCAGGCGCTCGAGGCCGACCACCGGGGACTCGGTCAGGCCGCCGACCCGGCGGATGGCCAGCAGCACTCCCGGCATGAACGACTCGCGGTCGGTCGAGTCGTGCCGGATGCTCAGCGTCTGGCCGACGTCGCCGAGGATCACCTCCTGATGGGCGACCAGCCCGGGAAGGCGAACCGAGTGGATCGGCGGGGTCGCGTGGGTCGGCGACGCCTCGGCCATCAGGGCGGCCGTCCGGGCCGCGGTGCCGCTCGGCGCGTCGATCTTACGGTCGTGGTGCAGCTCGATGATCTCGGCCTTGGCCATGTGCCGGGCGGCCTGAGCGGCGAACTGCATCATCAGCACGGCACCGATCGCAAAGTTCGGCGCGACGAAGACGTTGGCGCCGGTCAGGCCGCGCAGCTGCGCTGGATCGAAGCCCGTGGTGCCGATGACCACGTGCACGCCGGCTCCCACGGCTTCGCGTGCATTGGCGATCGCGCTGTCGGGAATCGTGAAGTCGACCAGCACGTCGGCGTTCGGCAGGACCTCGGCGACCGGGGTGCTCAGCGCGGGATCGGCTCGGCCGGTGAGTTGCATGTCCTCGGCCGCGTCCACCGCCCGGCAGACCGTCTCCCCCATCCGGCCGGCCGCGCCCGCCACCGCGACGCGGATGGCCATGCTCAGCGGCTCTCCACGAGCGCCGGCGCCAGTGAGCCGAGCGCCTCCTCGAATCGCGCCCCGTCGGGGCCGATGCCGGCCGCCGACAGCCGCTCGGCTGACCACAGCTCATCGACGAGGCCGCTCAGATCCTCGAGCGACACGGCGTCGATCCGCTCGACGGTCTCATCGAGCGAGAGCAGCGGCATGCCGGCCAGGAGCTCTGCGCCCAGGCGGTTCATGCGGGCCCCCGTCGACTCCATCGCGAGCACGACGCGTCCCTTGAGGTTCTCCTTGGCCCGCGCGAGCTCCTCGGTGGTCGCGGGCTCCTCGCGCAGCCGGGTCAGCTCGGTGGCGACCACCGAGAGACCCTCGTCGATGTTGTCGGGGCGAGTGCCGATGTAGAGCCCGATCTGGCCGGTGTCCTGATAGGCGCTCGTGAACGAGTACACCGCATAGGCCAGGCCGCGGCGCTCGCGTACCTCCTGGAACAGCCGCGAGGAGGAGGTGCCGCCGAATACGTTGTCGAGCACGCGTAGGGCGAATCGCCGCTCGTCGTGGCGGGCGAGGCCGGCTCCACCCAGGCACACGTGGTACTGCTCGGTGTCCTTGCGCTCGAAGCACCGGCGGGCGTGTCGCGACGCGCCGGCCGGAAGCGGCCGAGGAGCGGTGTCGCCAGTGCGCTCGGCGATGACCCGGTCGGCCAGCTCGACGAATGCATCGTGGTCGACCGCCCCGGCCGCCGCGATCACCACGTTCGAAGGCTGGTAGCGCTCGGCGTGGAAGCGGGCGATCTGGTCGACCGGGGTCTCGGCGATCACCGACGCCCGGCCGATGATCGCCCGGCCCAGCGGGTGATCGCCGAACACGGCCTCGCCGAACAGGTCGAACACCTTCTCCTGGGGATCGTCCTCGTACATGGCGATCTCCTCGAGGATCACCGCCCGCTCGGACTCGACGTCGTTGAGCGCCGGGCGGAACACCATGTCGGCCATCACGTCGAACGCCTCGGCCACGTGCTCGTCGATCACCCGGGCGTAGACCGAGGTGGTCTCCTTACCGGTTCCCGCGTTCAGCTCGGCGCCCATCCCGTCGAAGATCTGGTCGATCTCCAGCGAGGCGTACTTCTCCGAGCCCTTGAACAGCAGATGCTCGAGCAGGTGCGACAGACCGGCCTCGGAGTCTCGCTCGCCGCGCGATCCGGTGCCGATCCAGAACCCGAGGGAGACCGAGCGGACCGAGGGCATCGCCTCGGTCACGACCCGGACTCCGGAGTCGAGCGTGGTCAGCCGGTGTTCCTGAAGCACGTCCCTGGCCCCTTTATTGGGGGTCTAGGAGCGCGGGCGCTCGGGGTCGCGGTCGCGCACGCGGCCACGGTCCCCGTCACGGCCGCGGTCGCGATCACGGTCTCGATCGCGCGGGCCTCGGCCACGATCCCGGCCGTCGCGTCCGCCACGGTCGCCGCGATCGCCACGGTCGCCGCGATCGCCACGGTCGGCGCGGTCGCGTCGCGGGGGACCGCTGTCGCCGGTGCCGACCGCCGCAAGCTCCTCGACGCTCTTGCCGGCGATCTCGGGATCGTCGGCCAGGCGCAGACCGATCCGGCCGCGCTCGCGGTCGACCTCGACCACGCGGACAGCGAGCTCGTCGCCCTTGCCCAGTACCTCCTCGACCGAGGCGATGCGGCGGCCGGGGGCCACATTGGAGATGTGGAGCAGACCATCGGTGCCCTTGGCCAGCTCGACGAAGGCGCCGAACGCGGTGGTCTTGACCACCTTGCCGGTGAACTCGTCGCCGACCTCGACCTCCTTGGTCATCGAGCGGATCCGGTCGACCAGCGCGTCTCCACGCTCGCGGTCCGCGGCGTAGACCAGCACCATGCCCTCGTCGTTGACGTCGATCTGGGACTCGAACTCCTCCTGGAGGGCCCGGATCGTCTCGCCGCCCTTGCCGATGAGCAGACCGATCTTCTCCGGGTCGATCTGGACCGAGGAGATGCCCGGGGCGTACTTGGAGAGCTCGCTCCGGGGCGTCTCGATCACCTTGGCCATCTCGCCCAGGATGAAGGTCCGGGCGGCCTTGGCCTGGGTCAGCGCGTCGCGCATGATCTCGAACGTCACGCCCGTGATCTTGATGTCCATCTGCAGCGCGGTGATTCCGTTCTCCGTGCCGGCGACCTTGAAGTCCATGTCGCCCAGGTGGTCCTCGACGCCCGCGATGTCGGTGAGGACGATGTAGTCATCGCCCTCCTTGATCAGGCCCATCGCGATGCCGGCCACCGGCCGCGGGAGAGGTACGCCAGCGTCCATCAGGCTCAGGGATGAGCCGCAGACGGAGGCCATGCTCGACGAGCCGTTGGACTCGAGGATGTCCGACACGACGCGGATCGTGTAGGGGAACTCCTCCTGGCTCGGGATCATCGGCACCAGCGCGCGCTCGGCCAGAGCCCCGTGTCCGATGTCGCGGCGCTTGGGCCCCCGCATCGGACCGGCCTCGCCGACCGAGAATCCGGGGAAGTTGTAGTGGTGGAAGTAGCGCTTGGCGGTCTCCAGGCCAAGCGTGTCCAGCCGCATCTCCTCGCGCGTGGTGCCCAGGGCGACGACGGACAGGGCCTGCGTCTGGCCTCGGGTGAACAGGGCTGAGCCGTGTGCGCGGGGCGAGACGCTGACCTCGATCGAGATCGGGCGGATCTCCTCGGCGCTCCGTCCGTCGGGACGCTTCTTCTGGACGGCGATCCGCTGGCGGATCAGCGTCTTCTCGAGCTTGTCGAAGGCGCGCTGGGCGTTGGCCCGGTACTCCGCGTAGGTCTCGGCTTCGGGATCGCCCGAGTACTGGGTGAGCACCTGCTCCTCGACCACTTTGCACGCGTCCTGGCGCTCGAGCTTGTCCACGACCTGGGTGGCCGCGTCGAGGGCGTCGCCATGCGAGGCCTTGATCTGCTCGTAGAGCTCCTCGCTGACCCCGGGGATCTCGACGGCGGTCTTCTCCTTGCCGGCGCGCTCGGCCAGCTCGCGCTGGAGGGCACACAGCTTCTTGATCTCGCCGTGTGCGATGTCGAGCGCGTCGAGGATCTCCGCCTCGGGGATCTCACTGGCGCCGGCCTCGACCATCAGGATCGCCTCGTCCGTCCCGGCCACGATCAGGTCGAGGTCGGTGTTATCGACCAGATCCTCCTCAGAGGGATTGACGACGAAGTTGCCATCGACCTTGCCGATTCGCACCGCGCCGACAGGCGTCGGGAACGGGATGTTGGAGACCATGAGCGCGGCGGACGCGCCGTTCATGGCCAGGATCTCGTAAGGATTGACGTGGTCGACGCTGATGGGCAGCGCGACCAGCTGAGTCTCGTAGCGCCAGCCCTTGGGGAACAGCGGGCGG
>JAFAYP010000588.1 GCA_019240305.1 Solirubrobacterales bacterium | reverse complement strand
CTGCTCATCGGGAACGGCGTCGAGGAAGGCGCAGGCGTACTTCAGCCAATAGGCGCTGGCCGCTTGCTGGGCTTCGATCGCGTGCCAGCACCACTCCGTCGCCCGGGGCAACCATTCGTCGTTCTCGACGCCCCCGGCGTGCAGCACACCGGCCAGCCCGAACGTGAGCATCGAACCCGGCTCGGGCGTCCACCACGGGGCGTGCGGGTAGGCCTCGAAGCCCGCCAGCGCCGAGGGGATGCCGCCGTCGGGGTCGGCGATCCCGGCGACCCAGGCGCGCGCGGAGTTGCCCATCTCGCTAGCGAGCATCTCGGCCTCCAGCAGCGTCTCGAGGGCGTACAAGGTCGGGCCGGGCTGGCTGCCCGGAGCGCGCAGGTCGGGTTCGAGGCCATGTCCGAAGCCGCCGTCCGGGTTCTGGTAGGCGGCGAGCGCTGCCTGTACCGGCTCGGCGGAGCCATCGGCGAACAGCATCGCGTAGCGGTGGCGGTCAAGAAGTCGGGCGGTTGACCAGATGAACGTCTCGGCGGCGGGGCGATCTATCGGCATGCCCGCAGCCTAGGCGGCTGTGGGCGTGCGGTCTTTGAGAAATCGGACAGGCGAGAGCCCGGCCAGCCGCGTCACCTCGGCGGTCATGTGGGCCTGATCGGCGTATCCGGCGTCGAGGGCGAGCGCGACGAGACCGGCCGTGCTCGCCCCGTTCTGGTCGGTGCGTGCGGCGGCCAGCGCCTGAAGCCGGCGAAAGCGCAGTACGCGGGCCAGCGTCTTGGGGCCGTAGCCAACCGCGTCGCTGACCCGGCGCTGGAGCTGGCGGGCGCTCAGTCCGAGCTCGGCGGCCACTGAGGCCACGCGCGCCTCGGGCCGGTTGAGCGCTACGACCGCGGCGTGAACGACGGGGTCGGGCGCGGTTGTGGGGCTCCGCTCGAGCGCCGCGATCAGGATCGCATGGGGATCGTGGGCGGTTTCGAGCTCCTCGAGCAGCTTCGCGATCGCGTCCCGGCCCAGCACTTCGGCGCCATCCGCCACGAGGTCGCGAAGCTCCGAGGCGGGCAGCCCGAGCGCGGTCCCGGCTGCGCCCGGGCGCAGCCGAACGCCGACTATCCGCGTCCCCGGTGCCAGCGCGACCAGGCGAGAATGGGTGTCCGGGCCGGCGACGGTCAGCCGCTTCTCTGACCAGACCAGATCGACGCAGCCGTCGGGCACGATGCGCTGCTCGTGCCCGACCTCGATCCTCTGCTCCCATGTGCACGAGACCAGCCTCGACCCGACCAGGTGCTCCACATAGCTCACGCCCCCTAACGGTACGCGCGGGAAGGCGTCAGTCCTCGTAGACCAGCCAGTCGGCCAGCCCGAGCAGTGAGAACACCCGGTGCAGCTGTTCGGTGGGCCGGCGCAACACGACCGCGCGGCCACTCGCCTCGGCGTCCTTCTTGGCCTTGATGAGCACGCTCACGCCGGCGCTGTCCACGAACCGAAGACCGTTCAGGTCGAGCAGGACGCGGGCGTCCGGCTGGGCGAGGACCTCCTTAAGGCACTGCTCGAGCTGGGGCGCCGAGACCACGTCCAGCTCGCCGGACAGCGCGAGCACGACGCCCCGGTCATCGTCACTGCGGTTGATCGAAAGTTCGGTCGAAACGGGCAGGATTGTAATCACGTGGGCTGGACCCCCGGTCGGCCCAGCTGATTCTCGACGCCGCCAAACGGGCGCGCGGTCGGCCGGACGTGCGCGAACTCGTGGCGTGGGATAGCGAGGTACAAGGCAGCGTCCGGGTGCCCTGCACTCCGGCGGCAGCGCCTGCACTGCCGCGCTGCTGACCCAGTGGTCAACGCGTCCACACCGCGCGGGATCCATCCGCGCTTCGCGCCGGCTCAAACCGATGAGCCGGCCCGCGGGCGAGCCGGCTCAACGAGGAGAGGAGAGAAGAGATCAAAAGCGGACGGTGAGGCGCCGACACTCACCCGCGCGAACGTCCCTTCCAGCCTAGGCGCCCGCCTGCGATCACTCTCTACATTCGGCATCGACGGCGAAATCCTTGAGGTGAACGGGCGCGGGACTCAAGGGTTCGGGCGTGCGCGGCAGTAGGCTTGCCCGGGTCGTGAAGACGTGGATGCTGCCGCTGGTGTTCTCCGTCGGGCTGGTGCGCCGCTAGGCAAGGCGCTCAACCTTTCCGGGCAGGCCACCCCTTAACCGGGGCAGATGGACAAACGCCGCGCCGATTTCGACCGCTTTGTCGCTGACAGCGCCGACACGCTGCTGCGCACCGCCTACCTGATCGTGTGGGACCTGGGTGAGGCCGAGGACCTCGTTCAGGAGACGTTGTTCGAGGTGGCGCGGCGCTGGCCGCGGGTGCGTCGCATGCAGCGGCCGGTCGCCTACGCCCGCCGGATCCTCGTCAATCGCGCGCTGGGCGGCGCCGGCCGGCGAACCCAGCGACGGCGAGAGCTGACCGCGTCGCTGTCGCTCGAGCCGGTCGATGAGGCGAACGCCCACGGCGCGATCGACCAGCGCGACGAGCTGGCCGCCGCCCTGGCCGAGCTTCCCCCGCGCATGCGCACCGTGCTCGTCCTGCGCTACTTCCTTGACCTTCCCGAAGCCGAGGTGGCGGCCGCCATGAAGTGCTCACTCGGCACCGTCAAGAGCACTGCCTCTCGCGGACTCGCGCGACTCGAGCAGGCACTGCGCCCCACCCATGACCCAAGGAGCATCCCGACATGAACCAGCAATTCGAATCCGATCTGCGCGCGGTTTTGCGCGAGCGCGCCGGCACGGTGCCGGGCACGGCCGCCGCCCGCGTGGCCCGTGTGGACTACCGGCCCCGGACCCGTCGCCTGAGGCCGCCGGTCGCGCTCGGAGCCACCGCGCTCGCCGCTGCTGCGGCCGGCGCGGTCGCGCTCATCGTCTCGCTCGGCGCCGGAACCAGCAGCGCGTTCGCCGGGTGGACACCGACGCCCACGAAGGCGCCGCCCGCTCAGCTGGCTGCCGCGGCCGCCGGATGCGCGGGCTCGCCGACCGCCGATGCTCCCCTGAAGCTCACCGACACGCGTGGGCCGTTCACGTTCTCGATCTACGCCGACAGCCAGAGCAGCGCGACATGCATCAAGGGGCCTTCGAACACTGCGGTGCACGCGAGCGGGTCGAGCTCCCCGGTGCGCGTGCCGGATGATCGGATCCTGCTCACGCCCGCCCATGTGGGCAGCTACCAGGGCCCGGCGTTCTCACTCATCGATGGCCGGACCGGGGCCGGGGTGAGCGGCGTGACCCTGATTCTGGCCGACGGAACCACGGTGCAGGCGACGGTGGGCAACGGCTGGTACCTCGCGTGGTGGCCGGGCGCCGAGCAGGTCACTTCGGCCCGCCTCAGCACCTCCGCCGGGGTCGTGATGCAGAACGTGAGCCTGGCAGATGTATGCCGATCGACCGCCCAGAGCGGCTCCTGCGCGGCCAAGCAGGGACCACCGGGGTCTGGCACCGCGACCAGCGTCGATGGCGGCAACGCCGTACGCGTCCCGCCGGGGTCCGGGGGCTCACAGTGAGGCGATCTGGTTTGCTTGGAGGCTGTGCGCAGAGCATGCCTGACCCTCGTCATCGTCCTCGGAGTTGCCGGCTGCGGGAGCAGCGGCGGCGGTAGCTCGCCGAGCGCGAGCA
>JAFAYP010000488.1 GCA_019240305.1 Solirubrobacterales bacterium | reverse complement strand
GGCTGACCGCCCAGGACGCCTCGAGCGCGGGCCGCCTGCTGTTGGCCCTGCTGCCCGCCCAGCGGGCCGCCGACCCCCATCCGGTCGCCTACGACCTGGTCCTGAGCGACGTCCTTTGCGCCCACGTGACGGTCAGCAGCACCGCCGCGCACGTCGGGCTCGACGCCAGCCGCCGCCCGCTGTCCGAGGTCGACTTCCAGCTCGTGGGCGATCTGGCCAGCATCGCCCGGCTGCTGGCCGCCGGCCGGCTGCGCCGCCGACTGGGACGGCTCGCGCCGCGGCGCCGTACGGCCCGAGTGCGGGGAGAGCGCCGGCGGATCACCGCGCTCGACAACCTCCTGGCCGCTCCGCTCGCGCTCCGCGAGCTGGCCGCGGCCGGCGTCGAGCTCGACCCGTTGCTCGCGCTGACGCTGGCTGGTCTGATGGTCGAGCCGGCGTGGACGGCGGGGGAGCGCTTCACGATCGCCCACCGCGAGCCGGAGGTGCCCGCACCCGGAGCGTTTCTTCAGGTACGCGACGGTCGGCCGGTGCTCGCCTCGGCCGCGGCTCCGCATGGACCGGTGGCGAGCGTGATCGCCTGCCGGGGGCAGGCGCTCCTGAGCGCGCTCGGGGGCGAGACGGCCGGGATCGAGGTGGCCGGTGAGGAGCGAGGAGTCAAGCTCCTCCAGCAGTGGCTCGAGCGCGCACAGTGCGGCTAAACATTGGGTCCGAGCCCCGTCCGTCTGAGCGGATGCCTATGCTCGGACGACGGACTTCGTCTGAGCCGAAATCGCCCTTTCCGTGAGCTCCCCCTGCATCCATCTGCACGTCCACTCCGAGTACTCGCTGCTCGATGGTGCCTGCAAGATCGACGCGATCGTGGAGCGTGCGGCGGCCTTCGAGCAGCCCGCCGTGGCCCTGACCGACCATGGCGTGATGAACGGCGCGGTCGAGCTGTTCACGGCCGCCCGGAAGCACGGGATCAAGCCGCTGCTCGGCTGCGAGGTGTACGTGGTCGACGACCACACGCGGCGCGGCCCCGGCCGGCTCGACCGCTTCCACCTGACGCTGCTGGCCGCCACCCCGACCGGCTACCGCAATCTGGTCAAGCTCTCCTCGGCCGGCTTTTTGGAGGGCTATCAGCGCGGTAAGCCGTCGGTCGACCTGGCCCAGATCGCCGCACATGCGGATGGCGTGATCGCGCTCACCGGCTGCCTTCAGTCGCGCTTCTGCCAGCACCTGCTCGATGGCCGCTTCGCGCAGGCCCGCGAGCACGCGGATGAGCTGATGGGCGCTTTCGGCGCCGAGAACGTGTACTTCGAGGTCCAGAAGAACGGCGTCGCGGCGCAGGATCAGGCCAACGAGGGGATCGTGAAGATCGCCCGCGAGGTGGGACGGCCGCTGGTCGGGACCGGCGATGTCCACTACCTGCGCCGGGAGGACCACAGCCACCACGCCGCCCTGCTCTGCGTCCAGACCAAGTCGACGCTCAGCCAGCCGAAGATCTCCTTCGACGCCAACGAGTTCTATCTGCGCTCGAGCGAGGAGATGGCCCGCGCCTTCGCCGAGTGGCCCGAGGCGGTCGCCTCGACCGTGGAGATCGCCGAACGCTGCGACGTCGAGCTCGAGCTCGGCCGTCAGCTGATCCCGCGCTATCCGACGCCGAGCGGCCAGAGCGAGAGCGAGTACCTGCGCTCGCTGGTGCTCGCCGGGCTGCGCGAGCGCTACGGTGATCCGCCGCCGGCCGAGGCACTGGAACGGGCCGAGTACGAGCTCGGGGTGATCGAGCGGATGGGCTTCAGCGGCTACTTCCTGATCGTCTGGGACTTCGTCAAGTTCGCCAAGGACACCGGGATCGCGGTGGGACCGGGGCGTGGCTCGGCCGCGGGGTCGCTGGTCGCCTACTCGCTGCAGATCACCGACGTCGACCCGCTGCGCTATGGCCTGCTGTTCGAGCGCTTCCTGAACCCCGAGCGAGTGTCGATGCCGGATATCGACATCGACTTCTCGGTGCGCGGCCGCGAGCGGGTGATCCGCTACGTGATCGACAAGTACGGCAAGGAGTCGGTGGCCCAGATCGTGACCTTCGGCAAGATGTTCCCGCGCGCGGCCACCCGCGATGCCGCGCGGGTGCTCGGCCACGACTACGGCGCCGGCGACCGGCTGGCCAAGCTCATCCCCGATCCGATCATGGGCCGCCCGCCCAGCTTCGAGGAGTGCCTGAAGCCCGGACAGCCGCTGCGAGGCGAGGTCGACCGCGACCCCATCGCCCGGCAGATCGTCGAGGTCGCCCAGGGCCTCGAGGGCATCGTGCGCAACTCCTCGCTGCACGCGGCCGCGGTGGTGATCGCCGACCGTCCGTTGACCGACATCGTGCCGTTGCAGATCGCCGACGCCGGCAGCGACGAGAACGGCGAGCGGGTGTTCCGCACGGTCACGCAGTTCACGATGAAGCCGGTTGAGCAGATCGGGCTGCTCAAGATGGACTTCCTGGGGCTGCGCAACCTCGACGTGATCGAGGACGCGCTCGACATCATCGAGCGCTCGACCGGGGAGCGCCCGGACATGGTCACGCTGCCCCTCGACCACGCGCCGACCTACGAGATGATGGCCCGCGGCGACTCCGTCGGCGTGTTCCAGTTCGAGTCCGAGGGCATGCGCGAGGCGCTCAAGAAGGTCAAGCCCGACGAATTCGACGATCTGGTCGCGCTGAACGCCCTGTACCGCCCGGGCGCCATGGACCAGATCCCGACCTACGCCCGCGGCAAGCACCAGCCGGACGCGATCACCTACCCGGACGAGCGGCTGCGGCCGATTCTCGAGGCGACCAAGGGGGTGATCCTCTACCAGGAGCAGGCCATGCAG
>JAFAYP010000478.1 GCA_019240305.1 Solirubrobacterales bacterium | reverse complement strand
CCGGGCAACTCGGGCGGCCCGCTGATCAACGCGGCCGGCCAGGTGATCGGCCTGAACGACCAGATCGAGACCAACAACACCAACGGCCAGGGTGAGGGGTCGAGCTCCGGGGTTGGCTTCGCCACCCCGTCCAACAACGACGCGCGGGTGGCCCGGGAGATCATCTCGACCGGCCAGGCTCACACCTCATACGTCGGCGTGAGTCTTGACCAGACGGTGTCGGGTGGTGCGGCCATCGCCAAGGGCACCAGCGCGAACGGCGAGCCGCCGATCGCGCCGGGCGGTCCCGCGGCCAAGGCGGGCCTCCAGGCGGGCGACATCATCACCGCGGTCAACGGCACGCACGTGACGGACGTCAACCAGTTCGTGGCCGCGATTGCCAACTATGCCCCCGGCGACACCGTCACCCTGAGTGTGAACCGGGGCGGATCGACCAAGTCGATCAAGCTCAGGCTCGGCTCCCAGCCGGCTAATGCGAACACCGGCCAGAGCCAGACCCAGGGAGGCCTCATCCCGTAACGAACCGCGCCGTCGCGCCGCGACTCTGAAACGGGGAGCGGCGCGCCGGCGTGATCAGGTCGCCGGGGCGGCGGCCTGCGCCAGGTTGCGCTCCATGAGCTCACGGTGCACGCAGCGCGTCCGGCCCTCGCGCCGGGTCCAGGCGCCCTCGGCGTCGAGCGTCCAGGCGAATGTGTCGTCGGCCATGCATCGCTCGAGTGTGTCCTCGAGCTCAGCCCGCAGTTCGGGATCCTCGATCGGGGTGAGCAGCTCGACGCGGGTGTCCAGGTTGCGGGGCATGAGGTCGGCCGAGCCGATGTAGTAGACGTGCTCGTCGCCGCGATGGAACGAGTAGATGCGCGAGTGCTCGAGGAAGCGGCCGACCACCGAGACCACCTCGATCGTCTCGCTCACCCCCGGCACCCCCGGGATCAGGCAGCAGATCCCCCGCACGTTCAGCTGGATCGGCACCCCGGCCTGTGAGGCGCGATACAGGGCCTCGATGCAGCGCTGGTCGACCAGCGAGTTCATCTTCATCGCGATCCGGGATGGCTCGCCGGCCTGATGGGCGGCGGCGGTCCGCTCGATCTCCTCGATCAGCGGCTCGCGCATCCAGCCGGGGGCGACCAGCGCCTTGCGCTGGCGCGCGGGATGCCCGTAGCCGGTCAGCGTGTTGAACAGGTTGGCGACCTCCTGGCCGATCTGGCGGTCGGTCGTGAACAGGCCGAAGTCCTCGTACAGGCGGGCGTTCTTGGCGTGGAAGTTGCCGGTGCCGATCATTACGTAGTGGCGCACGCCGGCGCGCTCGCGACGCACCACGAGGATCGCCTTGGCGTGCGTCTTCAGACCCGGGATCCCGTGCACGACGTGCGCACCGACCTCCTCCAGGGCGCGGGACCAGCCGATGTTCTGGCGCTCGTCGAACCGGGCCTTGAGCTCGACCAGGCACACCGCCTGCTTGCCCTTCTCGGCCGCCTCGATCAGCGACGGCACCAGGGCGGAGTCATCGGAGGTCCGGTACACGGTCATCTTGATGGCCAGCACATTGGGGTCGTCGACGGCCTGCTTGACGAACCGCTCCACGCTGGTGGCGAACGAGTGATAGGGGTAGTGGACGAGCACGTCGCGGGTGCGCATGGGGGCGAACACGTCGGGCTGGTCGTCGTGGTCGCCGGGGCCCGGGACGAAGGCAGGATGGGTCAGCGGCGTCCATGGGGTCTGGCGCAGCTCAGAGTGCCCGTCCAGCCCGGCGATCTGCCATAGGTCGCTCAGGTCGAGCATGCCGTCGACGTCGTAGACCTGGACCTCGTCGACCCCCAGCCACTCGATCAGCCGGGTGCGCAGCGAGGGATCCATCTCGGCGCCGACCTCGAGCCGCACGACCTCGCCGAAGCGGCGGCGCCGGAGCTCGTCCTCGACGGCCTGGAGCAGGTCGTCGGCCTCGTCGGAGACCTCGAAGTCGGCGTCGCGGGTGACCCGGAACAGGTCGTGGCTGAGGATCTCCATGCCCGGAAACAGGACGTCCAGATGGCTGGCGATGATCTCCTCGAGCGGGATGAACGTATTCGGCGTGATCTCCACGAACCGGGGGAGGACCTCCTTGGGAACCTTTACCCGCGCGAACACCTCATGGTCGAGATCGGGATCGTGCAGGCGGACGATCAGGCTCAGCGACAGGTTCGAGATGTAGGGGAAGGGCCGTCCGGGGCCGATGGCCAGCGGCGTCAGCACCGGGAAGATCTGCTCGCGGAAGTGGCGCTCCATGAGCTCGGCCGGCGCCTCGGACTCCTCGCAGCTGATGATGCGGATGCCGTGCTCGGCCAGCTCCGGGCGTACCACCTCGGAGAACTGCTGGGCGTGCCGGCGGTCGAGCTCGGTGACCTTCTCGGCGATCCCAGACAGGATCTGCACGGGGGACAGTCCGTCGGGACCGCGGGCGTCGATCCGGGCGTCGACCTGGTCGTGCACGCCGGCCACGCGAACCATGAAGAACTCATCGAGGTTCGTGACGAAGATGGCCAGGAACTTCACCCGCTCGATGAGCGGAAGCGATTCATCCTCGGCCAGCTGGAGCACGCGGTCGTTGAAGTCGATCCAGGAAAGCTCGCGGTTGCCGTAGAGCGAGGAGTCGGTGAGATCGGCGACCGCGCGGCCCGATGCGGCACTGCCGTTCTCGGTCTGCGCGGCGGCGGTCTCGGTCGCCGGCTCGCTCATGTCACCGGCACGTGGGCCTTGGCGATCGCGCTGAGCTCCGAGGGACGCAGGAGCGCGACCAGCTCACCCTTGGAGATGCCAGCCAAACCGCCCTTCTTCATCCTGGATTGCGCACCGGTCAGGTCGTGGAGCAGCAGCGAGAACGAGGGATCGTGCCCGACCAGCAGGACCTCGCCCAGCCCTGCGGTCAGCTCTCGGACATCGAACGGCTCGCCGGACAATGCCGGCTCGATGGTCACCGCCACACCGAGCGGCTCACAGGCGCGCTCGGCGGTCTGCACCGCGCGGAGCTTGGGACTGGACAGGCAGGCGTCGAGATGGACCTCGAGCACGGCGAGCGCACGGCCGGCGGCGTCGGCGTGCATCGAACCGCGCTCGGTGAGGGGGCGCTCGTCATCCGGCAGGCCATCCTCAGCCTCGGCGTGTCGCAGAAGCCAGAGCATGACCAAACTGTAGTGGCATCGCCCGGAGGGTTGTGAACCCGGTGTTACCAGATCGTGACCGAGGTCTGCGACGGCCCGGCGCGGTGGTGCAGGCGATCGACCGCGACGCTCCGGATCACGTAGTGAAACGATACGAAGGTGCGGCGCGCTATGCGCCGATTACCCGATGAGCAGGCGGCGGCCGAACACGCGCTGAAACGCCTCGCCGTCGCCGTAGCGCTC
>JAFAYP010000410.1 GCA_019240305.1 Solirubrobacterales bacterium | reverse complement strand
GGGCCTGGTACGCGGTGAGCACCGACGCATGCGGCGTCGTCGCTGCGCGCGAGTCGGTGCTGCTCGCGGTCCGCGGCACGGGCGAGCCAACCGAGGCATCAGAGCTCGGCTTGGCGTGAAGGCCCCCTCCGCCGCACCCGGCGATCGCCAGCGCGGCGATGCCCCCAACTGCACAGGCTCTCAGGCGGACTCGAGATCCTCCACGGTGTGTGGCCCCACGCAGGCCACCGACAGCCGATCGGCCATGCCTGCGGCGACCTCCTTGACCTCGTCGAAGGTCACCCGGTCGAGCAGCTCGATCGTCCGGTCGGGATCGACGTCCTCGCCGTAGACGATGGTCTGCTGCGCCGCGTGACGCGCGACCGCGCCGGTGTTCTCGAAGGCGATCGCGCGGGCGCCCGCGGCGTAGGCGCGCGCCCGCTCCACCTCGGCCTCGCTGGGACCGTCCTCGCGCAGCTCGGAGACGATGTCGCGCATCCGCCGGTAGGCCTCCAGGCACTTGGCCGATTCCAGGCCGGCCGACAGCTGCAGCACCGGCACGTCGGCGTACGCGTGGGCGATCGAGTGCACCGAGTACGCCAGGCCCCGCTGCTCGCGGATCTCGTCGAACAGGCGCGAGCCCATCGAGCCGCCCAGCAGCGTCGAGTAGATGGCCAGGGCGGCCCGGTGCCGGGCGTTGTCGATCTCGACCGCCGGCCGGTAGGACATCCGCAGGTGGGACTGGTTGGAGTCGCGTTCGCGGACGAGGATCCGGGGCTCGGCGGCCGGAGCGGGCTCGTACGGATCGGGGGCGGGCCGAGATGGGAAGCGAGTGAAGAGCTCGTCGACCTCGCCGTTCCCGGGCAGTCCCTCGAGGTTGCCGACCAGGAAGGCGCCGCCCCGCTCGGGCGCCCAGCGCCGCTCCCGGAAGGCCACGATCCCGTCGCGGGTGAAGGTCTCGCGGATGTGCTCGGCCGGCCCGAGCACCGGACGGCCGAGCGGATGGTCGCCGAAGGCCGCCTCGTCGATCAGGTGCTCGGCCATCACCGCCGGCTGATCGTTGGCCCGCGCGATCTCCTGAACCACCACACCCCGCTCGCGGTTCATCTCCTCGGCGTCGATCCTCGGGCGGCCGACGAAGTCGGTCAGCAGGTCCGCGGCCTGCAGCGCGGTGCTGAACCGGGCCGTGATGTGGAATGCGACCAGATCGTGGCTCGTGTAGGCGTTCAGGACCGCTCCGATGCGCTCGGCCGCCTCGTTGACGTCGCGGTACGTCGGGTACTTCTCGCCACCCTTGAACACCAGGTGCTCCAGGAAATGGGCCATCCCGTTCTCGTCCGGGCGCTCGGTCCGCGCCCCGGCATCGAAAGCGACCAGGATCGTGGTCGACCGCGCGCCCTCGACCGAGATCCGGTAGAGCGGCAGCCCGTTGGAAAGCAACGACTGCTGGATCTGCGGCATCCGCCTAAAGGTAGCGATAGCTGCAAATCGCCTTGCAAGGGGAGGTACGGGACGTCGTTGACGGACGGGGACAGGTACGCTGCTCGGACCTCATGGCAAGCATTGAATCCACATCTCGCAGCTTCCGCCGGCGTCAGACTCCGGCGGCGACTCTGCCCGCTCCGCGCGAGGCCCGTCCCGTTCCAGGTTCGCTGCCGGCTCGATCGGTGATCGAGTTCCGTGGCGTATCCAAGCGGTATTCCGGCGGTGACGTCGGCCTGGACGACGTCACCTTCTCGGTCGAGCGCGGGGACTTCGTGTTCCTGGTCGGCGCTACCGGATCCGGCAAGTCGACCGTGATGCGCCTGCTCATCAAGGAGCTCGAGCCCACCGCCGGAACCATCCGAGTAGCCGGTCACGACCTGGGCGAGATCAAGCGCAAGCGGATCGCCTACTACCGGCGCAACGTCGGGGTCGTGTTCCAGGACTTCAAGCTGCTGCCGGCCCGCACGGTGTATGACAACGTCGCCTACGCGCTCCAGGTCACCGGCGGCACCCGCCGGGAGATCCGCGAAAAGGTGCCGGACATCCTGCGCCTCACCGGCCTGTCGACCAAGCTGCACAACTATCCGGATCAGCTCTCCGGTGGCGAGCAGCAGCGCGTCTCGATCGCGCGCGCGTTCGTGAACCACCCGCCGCTGCTCCTGGCCGACGAGCCGACCGGAAACCTCGATCCGGAGACCAGCGTCGACATCATGCGACTGCTTTACCGGATCAACCGGACCGGCACCACCGTGCTGATCGCCTCCCACGATCAGGCGATGGTGGACAAGATGCGCCGGCGCGTGCTCGAGCTGGCCCACGGGCGGGTCGTCCGCGACGAGGCCACCGGTTTCTACGCCCGGGACGAGACCACGCGGGAGTTCGCCCGCCGCCTGCGCGCACCGTCGAGCCGACCGCCGGGACTCGCCTAGAGCATGCGCTTCGGCTTCTTTTTGCGCGAATCGATCCGCTCGATGCGACGCAGCGCGGCGCCCAGCTTCGCAGCGCTGGCCACCGTGCTGGTCACCATGCTCGTGCTCGGTGTGTTCATTCCGATCGTGCAGGCCACCAACGGCGCGGCCAACAGCGTTCGCGGCCGGGTGATGGTCGACGTGTACATGAGGACCAGCGCCACCGCGGCCGACGATGCGCGCGTGCGCGGTGAGCTGCTCCGCGTGCCGCATGTCGGATCGGTGCAGTTCGTCTCCAAGACGACCGCGCTGACCCAGCAGTCAGCCCAGGATCCGCAGGCATTCCAGCTGCTGAGCTCAAACCCCCTCCCCGACACCTTCCATGTGCTCCCCGACAAGCCGGGGAACGTGCTCGCCATCCAGCGGGCGCTCACCCCCGGCGGCGGCATGCTGGATCCGATGATCCAGACCGTCTCGGACCGCCAGCAGGACACCAAGAAGATCCTCGAGGTGACCAACCTGGTCACGATCACCGCCGCCGTGCTCACGGTGCTGCTCGTGCTGGCCTCGATCCTGCTGATCGCCAACACGATCCGCCTGTCGCTGTACTCGCGTCGGCGTGAGGTCGAGGTCATGAAGCTGGTCGGGGCGACCGACTGGTTCATCCGCTGGCCGTTTGTGATCGAGGGCATGATCGTGGGTTCCGTCGGGGCGCTGATGGCGATCGCCGTGCTCGGTGCGACCAAGATCGCCCTGCTCGACCCGCTGGCCAGCAACTGGACGCTGATAGCCGCGCCGCGCACGATCGCGTTCAGCGTCCTGGTGGTGGTTCTGCTGGCCGCGGGCGCGCTGGTATCGGCGGTCGGCTCCGGCTTGTCGCTGCGCCGCTTCCTCAGGGTGTGATCCACAGCGAGCCGTGGGGCGCGGCGGACGGGCGGCCCGTCGAGCTCTACGCGCTCACCGGCGGCCACGGCATGACCGTCCGGATTGCCACCTACGGCGCTGCCGTGCAGTCGATCGAGGTGCCCGATCGCTTCGGCGAGACGCGCAACGTCGCCCTCGGCTTCGCCTCGCTCGACCCCTACGTGGCAAATCAGGCCCGAGGGTCGTCCGGCCCCTCGGGGGTCGTGTACTTCGGCGCGACCGTGGGTCGCTACGCCAACCGGATCGCCGGGCACGCGTTCACGCTGGACGGCCGGTCGCACGAGCTCGCGGCCAACGACGGGTCGCAGGATGGGCTCACCGTGCACGGTGGGCCCGGCGCATACAGCGCACAGGTGTGGGAGGCGGCACCGGTCGATGCCGGCCCGGGCGTGGCTTTGCGGCTGCGCTACGTGGATCCGGCTGGGCGCAACGGCTTTCCCGGGACCGTGGAGAACGAGGTCGTCTACTCGCTCACCGCGGACAACGCGCTGCGGATCGACTACTCCGCGCGGACGGACGCCCCGACGGTGATCAACCTGACCAACCACACGTACTTCAACCTGGCCGGCGAAGGCGCGGGCGAGGTGTACGACCAGTGGCTGGCGTTGAACGCCGAGGTGATGCAGCCCTCCGACGAGGCCCAGATCCCCACCGGGTTCGCCGCCGTGGCCGGAACGCCGTTCGACTTCCGGACGATCAAGCCGATCGGGCGCGACATCGGCGCCGTGAATGCCCCGCGCGGCGAGCAGCTGGTCATCGCGCGTGGCTACGACCACAACTGGGTTCTGCGCGGCGCCGGCTATCGCCTAGCCGCGGTTGCGTTCGACCCGGGCAGCGGGATCGTGCTGCGGACTTACACCGACCAGCCCGCAGTCCAGTTCTATTCCGGCAACGTCCTGGGCGGCGAGCTGATCGGGACGGGGGGGCGTGCCTACCACCGGGGCGGCGGTTTCGCCCTGGAGACCCAGCATTTTCCCGACTCCCCCCAACACCTCGACGATCCGCGCTGGCCATCGGTGGTGCTGCGCCCGGGAGCGGACCTGCGTACCCGGACCACGTACCGCTTCGGGGTGGCGGGGCCGGAGCTGATCGAGCGGATCCGCTTCTGAGAGGGTCGACCGGGAGGGTTTGGAACTCAGCGCTCAGCGTTCCGCGCCAAAACCGCTCAGCGGCGCGATGACGTTCGGGTCCGCGCCGGGTTTGTGCGCGGGTGCGTGGTCAACTCCACATTCGACCCGCGATCGGTGGCGAGAGTGGAGCTGGGTGCTCCGCGGTGTGGCCAATGCCGTTCTCGACCCACGGCCGCTGTCGAATGTGGTGTTGGCGACGTGGTTGGAGCGGGGGGAGGCGGTGCCGGGACGCCGCTAGTCGTGGGCGCTTCGGGCTGGACTGGACAGGCGGGGCGGGAGGGCCGCGGAGCGCCCGCGAAGGCGGCTCCCGGCGCACAAGATCTGTCAAATTGGGTGTTAGCGTTCACATTTCTGCTATAAGTACCGCGCTCACGCAACCGCTTGCGGACTCCCGGCCGGGCAAGCGTCCACACCGAAGGGAGGATCTATGCAGATCGGCTTCCGCAGCCCATCCAGGCTGCACACTGTTGCCTGGGCGAGCGTCGCCATCGCGACCATCGCCATCGTGTTCGCGTCCGGCGGATCGGCGCTCGCCGCAAAGCACAAGGCCAAGCACGGCAAGACTGGCAAGTCCAATGGACATCTGAGCATCTCCAAGCAGTCGTGGGGCTCCGCGAACGGTCAGGCGGTCGACCTCTACACGCTGCGCAATGGCCACGGGATGATCGTCAAGATCACCAACTACGGCGGAGTCGTGCAATCGATCTGGGTCCCGGATCGAAGCGGCGCGCTCAAGAACGTGGCCCTCGGCTTCCCGAAGCTCAGCGACTACGTAAACGACTTCCAGAACCAGCCGTGGCCCGCGGCGGGTGGCTCAGGCCAAACCTACTTCGGAGCGATCATCGGGCGCTACGCCAACCGGATCGCGAACCACTCGTTCACGCTGAACGGCACCACCTACCAGCTGGTGGGCAACAACGGGCCGAACAACGTCAACACCCTGCACGGTGGACCGGACTCGTATAACACGCAGGTGTGGTCGGCGACGCCGGAGAAGCTGGCCAATGCGGTCGCGCTGAAGCTGACCTACACGGACCCGAACGGTAAGAACGGGTTCCCGGGCACGGTGACCACGACGGTGACCTACACCCTGAATAACAGCGACGCGCTGGGGATCGGATACAAGGCCACCACCACCGCGCCGACGGTCATCAACTACACCAACCACACCTATTTCAACCTGGCTGGAGAAGGGTCGGGGACGGTCTACAACCAGAAGCTGTCGATCAACTCGAGCACCTTCCAGCCCACCGA
>JAFAYP010000553.1 GCA_019240305.1 Solirubrobacterales bacterium | reverse complement strand
ATAGCCGCCGGTCTTGACGTCCATGACCGGCACCATGGTCGGACCGGTGAAGTTGGTGGTGGTGAGCGTCGTCCCGGTGGTCCACTCGTAGTAGCCGTTGTAGTCAGCGCACACCACGATGTAGCCCTGGTCACCGGTTGCACTGGCGGTGGAGCTCCCCTTGGCGGCCTGGCTGGCGAACGGCGCCGGATAGGTGTTGTAGACCGTGCTACCGACGGTCTCGTGGCCGACCGGAGTGACCTGATGCCAGGTGTCCTCGCACGTGTACGCGCTCTTCGCCGCGTTCCAGCCGTAGAACATGATCGACACGTGCGCGGGCAGATACGGGCCGCCGCCGCTGTATTTGACGGCCACGTCAATAGCCGGCTCGAACACCCTCGCGTCCACATTTGGAACCGCCGCGCTCGTGGCCAAGCGCCCCGGCCCCACCGTGGCGAAGTCGGTGCCGGCCGGCGGCTGGAGCGGCTGCTCCTGCTCGCACGCTCCCGCCCACAACTGGTAGTTGCTGGTGTATTGCGGGCTCGACCCGAGGTAGAAGGGGAACATGCTCCCCGGCGTAACGGTGCCCACACCGCTCGACTCCGAATAGACGATCGGGTTGGGGCTCGTACCCGTGCCGTTGCACTTCCCGCTCAAGAACAGGCAGGCGGCGGTAGCCATGTTGTTCCCGTTCCCGGACCCGTAGTAGGAGAGGTCATAACCACCGGGCGCGGCAGCGTGACCGGAGGCATATGGAGTCGTGACCTGGTCGTAGGTCACCGACGTGCCCTGAGTGACGAACCCGACCTTGATCGACCCGGCCAGTCCGAGGATCATCGTTGAGGCCGTGGTCGAAGTGGTCTGGTTGACGGTCGCGGTCTCGGTCGGGGAGCTGTTGCCGTTCGGATTGACGTAGCCGGCGTCGGTCGCGGTGATCGTGTAACTGTCGGAGGGCAGGCCGGCGAACGCCGTGCACCCGTTCTGGTCGGTGGGGGCCGACGCGGTGAAGCCGGTGTTCTGCCCCACCACGCTGACCGTGGCGCCCGGGAGCGCCGCGCTGGTCTGGTCCACGACGGGGACCAGCAGGGTTCCGCCGAGCGGCCGCGTGATGATTGCCTCCTCGCTGACCGTCTGCGCGGCGTTGCCGACGGTGGCCGCAGAGGTGACGTTGGAGGTCAGCTTGAAGTAGGCCTCGCTTCCGCTGGCGCAGCTCGAGTTGCCGTTGGCGTCCAGGAACTCGGCCGTGGAGACCACCGTGAACTGGGTGTTGTTGAGCGCCACGGTCCTGGTTTGATGCAGGGAGGTGAGCTGCGAGTCGGTCATCGACTTCAGGCGCTCCTGGTCCTGCTGGGCCACCTCGTTGGCCTGCGAGGTGTTGCGCTCGTGGCTGGTGAAGTCGGTGGCCGAGATGAGAGCCGTGGCGACGCCGGCCGAGATGATCAGCGTGAGCAACGCGCTGACCAGTACCTCAATCAGCGTGAAGCCCTGCTCTGCCCCTAGGCGCTCCCTGAGTCCTCTCGACACAGCCGCTGGATCGGCCGCCTGAGGAGCGGGCTTGAGGATCCCGCGTGCGCGCCGACCATCGTCAGATTCGCGGGGGTGGGATGGACGATGGGCGTTGGACATGCGACAGGCAAAGATGCGGTGCGACCCCGTGGCGCGCCGGGGACGCGCGTGTGTGGGTGAATGTGTCGGCCGCCCGCGGGCCGGATTTAGCCGGCTAGACCCAAACTCGACGGATGACCGAGGCGCGAAGCCTCAAGCCCGCCCGCCTACTGCGCCCGGCGCAGGATCGCGCCGACATCCTCGGGGAGCAGCGGGTCGGCCACCGCCGCCCGCACATCGGCCGGTCGGTGCAGCGCGCGCTCGGCGCGCAGGATCCCCACCTCGAATCCGACATCCCGGATGGCGCTCAGCGCCACGCCCATCACGTCGCCGCGCCACGCCTGCTCGGGCAGGGCGAATAGCTCGGGCAGGGGACGGGCGATCCCGACCATGTAGAGCCCGCCGTCGATGGCCGGGCCCAGGACCACATCGCAGCCCGAGCTCAGGTCCTCGAGCGCCGCCGTGGCGTGGCAGACGCGAAAGCGCGGCAGATCGGGCCACGCGATCAGCAGGGGCCCCCCGCGCCGGGCGAGCACGCGGGCCGACGCATCGGCCAGGCGGCCGGTGATCCCCTCCCCGTTCTGGGGGAAGACGAGAGCGTCGGCGCCGACCAGTCGGCGCAGCTCGGCGCCGGCGTCCGG
>JAFAYP010000217.1 GCA_019240305.1 Solirubrobacterales bacterium | reverse complement strand
GGAACTCGAGCAGCTGCTGGCCTGGGCGGCCGCGGAGCAGCTTAAGGTAGGTGTCGTCGGGTCGGGGTCGAACCTCCTGGTGGCGGACGTGGGCGTCCGCGGACTGGTCCTCAAGCTGGACAAGGAGCTGAGCACGATCGAACTCGAGGGAACGCGGATTCGCTGCGGCGGCGGTGCACGCCTGCCGTCCGTCTCGGCCCGAGCCGCCCAGGCCGGCCTGACCGGGATCGAGTTCGGCGTGAACATCCCCGGGACGGTTGGCGGGGCCGTCCGCATGAACGCCAACGCCTACGGGGGCGAGCTCGCCCGCGTGCTCGAATGGGTCGACGTAAGCGGCCCGGCCGGGACCGAGCGCCGCGCCCCCGACCAGCTCGGCTTCGCCTACCGCCGCTCCAGCCTGCGCCCCGGGCAGGTCGTGGCGCGCGCCTCGTTCGCGCTGCACGCGGCCTCGAGCCAGGAGGTCAAGGCGACGCTGGCCGACATGCGGGCCCGGCGAAAGGCCGCGCAGCCGTCCGGGATCAAGACCTTCGGCTCGACGTTCAAGAATCCGCCGGATCCGGCCGCCGAGGGCCGCACGGCCGGCCAGCTGCTCGACGCGGCCGGGTGCCGGGGCCTGCGCATCGGGGGTGCCGGGTTCTCGGAGAAGCACGCGAACTTCGTCGAGAACCACGGCGAGGCGCGTACGGCCGACGTCGTCGCGGTGATGGCCGAGGGGCGCCGGCGGGTGCAGGACCGATTCGGCGTCGCGCTCGAGCCCGAGGTGCAGGTGCTCGGCCCGGTCGAGCTCCCGGCCGAGTGGAGCGACCGGTGATCACCCGCCGACGGGTCAACCTGAGGCTACGGGTGGCGATCGGCGTCCTGGCCGCGCTGGTGGTCCTGGGGGGCGGGTGGCTGTGGCTGCGTGGCTCCTCGCTGGTCGCGGTCCGCAACGTGTCGATCACCGGGGTGTACGGCTCCGACGCGAGCCAGATCCGTGCCGCGCTCACGCTGTCGGCCCGGAACATGACCACGCTCGAGGTCCGGCTCGATCAGCTGCGCACCGCGGTGGCGCCGTACCCCGTGGTCAAGGACCTCCGGGTCAGCACGCAGTTTCCGCACGGCCTGCGGATCCGGGTGATCGAGCAGCTCCCGGTGGCCGCGCTCACGGCCGGGGGGCGGGCCGTAGCGGTCAGCGGCGACGGGACGCTGCTGCGCGACGTCGACACCGGTTCGCTGCCCGCGATTCCGGTGGACCTGCTCCCCGGTGGCTCGCAGCTCACCGACCGCGCGGCGCTCGACGCGGTCGCGCTCCTGTCGGCCGCGCCCGGCCGTCTGCTCTCGCGGATCGCCCAGGTCAGCGAGGTGGCGCCGCATGGCCTGGTGGCCCAGCTCCGCTCGGGGCCGGACATCTACTTCGGCGACACCTCCGACCTGGACGCCAAGTGGATCGCGGCGACCGGAGTGCTGGCCGAGCCGAGCGCGGCCGGCGCCACCTACATCGACGTGACCGATCCGGCTCGCTCGGTTGCCGGCGCCAGCCCCCAGGCGGTGGCGGCGGCCGGACTGGCCACCACCGGCACGAGCACCACCGGAGGGTTGACGAGCCCCAGCACCGGCGCGCCATCGACCGCTAGCAGCGGCTCGCAGCAAACCGCCGGGTCTACCGACACCACCCAGCAATCGACGCCCTCGCCACCGTCCACTGGAGGCTAACCCTCAACTTTAGGTTGAGGGCGCAAAATCGCCAACTCTGCGCCGAGGATCGAGGGTTCCGGGATCTGCAACGGAGCTTGCGTCAGACCCCTGCTCGTTGACTTCCCGCAACTCCAGCGCATAACGTGCGAAACTCCCGCTATGAGCGACTGCCCACAAAACGCTCAAGGCTAACTCTAGGGTCGGACGGTCACGAATGGAAAGCGGTAGCTATCTCGCAGTCATCAAAGTCGTCGGCGTCGGTGGCGGCGGCACGAACGCCGTCAACCGCATGGTCGACGCAGGCCTGCGGGGGGTCGAGTTCATCGCCTGCAACACCGACGCCCAGG
>JAFAYP010000104.1 GCA_019240305.1 Solirubrobacterales bacterium | reverse complement strand
CTGGTTCTAAGGTCACCTACCACTCGGCCTCCTGCCATCGCCAACGAGACCTCCTGAAGGTACCAACGGGTAGCAACCGACGAGACGAGCCGTAGCGAACCGAGCGGCGCGGCGGACCGGTGCGACCAGCGTCCGCCCCCGCCGCTTCCTCGGTGTAGGTGGGCGTTGAGCCAACCGCGACGGGTCGGCAGGTACCCAGATCCCGACCCAGTTGCTAATCAACACCCCCCACCGCGTTCACAAGATTGCTACACTATGCTCAGTTTCGTATAGTTTTGGGGCGTATCCAAGACCCCAAGTTGCTTGGGGCTAATAGGGGCATTTTGGTCATGATCAGGCGGCGGCAATACGTCCGTCACGCCACGGACGGCGGTGAATGGCTCGCGCGGCAATTCGGCGCGAGCGGCACGCGCGTGGCGGGCGCGAACAACTTCAATCTCAGCGTCGGCTTCAGGATAGACGTCCGGCTGAGAGCGATCGTTGCCTGGTCGGTTGCGATCCTGCTCGTCACAGCGACCGTCGGCGCATTGGCCCTGCTTCCCGCTCACGCCGTCGGTCCCGACAGCAGCGGTGCGCTAGAGGTCATGATCGCCACGTCCGCGATCGTCACCGCCTGGCTCCTGGTCGCGAATTGGCGGCGCAGCCGCGAGGCGCCGGAGCTGCTGCTGCTGGTGGGGCTCCTGGCGCTTTCGCTCGCCGACTTCGTGTTCTTGGGACTGCCCGCGCTCAGAGGCATAAGCCGTGTCGACTCGACCAATGCGCTGCTCCTCGGCGGGGTGCTGGTTGCGACGCTCGCGATCGGTGCTGCCGCGGTCGCGAGTATGAAGTCGGCGAGCGAGTCGCGTCGTGAGTTCGTCAGTTTCGGACTCGGGGCCGGTGCTGGAGTGGCGGTGCTTGGGCTGCTCGTCGCGATCCTCGTGGGCATCAGCGCTCTGCACATTGGCAGCGGGGGGGCTGCCGGTCATCCAGTCGCGCGCGGCGTACACACGATCTCCACCGCGATCCTGCTCGCCGCCGCCGTCATGTTCCTGACCGGATCGCCGAGCGCGCACAGCCGCAGCGTCCTGCTCGCCGGGGCTTGTCTCCTGCTGGCCGCCGCGAACCTCCGCTACCTCGTAGATCCGGCGGTACCCACTGGCTGGATCACGCCTCAGGACGGCTTGCGGTTTGCCGCGTATGGCTTGCTCCTGGCGGGCACGTACCTGCAGCACGCGAAGCTCCAGCGTCACGCGGCGGCTGCGGCGATCGCCTCCGAGCGCGAGCGTCTCGCGCGGGACTTGCATGACGGACTCGCGCAAGACCTGGCTTGCATCGCGGCCCAGGGACAGCGGCTCGACTGCCAGCTCGGAGCCGAGCATCCCCTCATGGTCGCCACTCGTCACGCGCTCGCTGCTTCGCGCGGCATGATCACGGACCTGACCGCCTCCGCCGCTCCCACGACCGAAGCGGCGCTCCGCATGGTCGCCGACGACCTCGAGCATCGCTACGACCTGCAGGTGCACGTGCGCGTCGAAACGGACACCGCTCTCAGCCAGGACGACGAGCTGGAACCGACCCAGCGTGAGCATCTCATCCGCATTGCCCGCGAGGCGATCGTCAACGCCGCAATGCATGGCGTAGCTCGGCACGTGGATGTCGTGTTGCTGCGCCGACCCGGGACGCTCCTCATGCGCGTGTCCGATGACGGGCGTGGGATCGGGGCCACCGAGCGGTCCGGGTTTGGGCTGCGGAGCATGCGCGCCCGCGCTACCTCGCTGGGTGGCCATCTGACCGCCCACCCTCGGGCGGACGGCGGCACCGATCTCGAGCTGCTCGTCTCGTAAACCCTGGCCCCTCCACCAACCCTGTCGCTGTCGCCCCTCAACTCTGCTAACGCCTCGCGAGGGAACGTTCTCAGAGTCATCGTGGTCGACGATCACGAGCTGTTTCGTCGCGGGCTGATCGGGCTGCTCGAGGAGCGCGGGATCGAGATCGCCGGTGAGGCGGCACTCGCCGCCGACGCGATTCGCATCGCGGCGGACATCGGCCCATGCGTGGTTTTGATGGATCTGAGCATGCCCGGGATGTCGGGGATCGAAGCCGTGCAGCGTCTGGCCGCCGCGGCCCCGCTGGCCAGAGCACTGGCCCTAACTGTCCTTACCGACGATCAGCATGTCGTCGAGGCGCTGCTCGCCGGAGCCTGCGGCTATCTGGTCAAGGATGCCCCGATCGATCAGATCGTGGAGGGCATCCGGGCAGCCAGTCGCGGGGAGTCCGTGATCTCGCCACGCGTCGCCAGCAGGTTGGTGCATCGTCTCCGCGAGCCGGATGCAGTCAAGATCCCGCTTACTGGGGGCGAGTTGACGCCCCGCGAGCTAGAGGTCTTGGAGCTGCTCGCCCGCGGACTCGACAACTCCGAAATCGCGCGTGCGCTCTACCTCAGCCAGCACACGGTCAAGAACCACGTGTCGAGCATCCTCATCAAGTTGCAGGTGGAGAACCGCATCCAGGCCGCGGTCCGGGCCGTCCGCGCGGGCATGGTCTGACGCGCCGGCTCGCTCGGGTCCCGATCGGCTGATCCGGCGGGTCGTCGACGACGACGAGCACCGGTCACCCACCGGCGACGTCGCGCCGCAGGAAGACCAGGAAGGCCGTGCCGAGCGCGGGGACGCCGTAGAGCGCGCAGACCCACACCGCGCGGATGATCGGCGACCAGTCGATCGGCTGGCGCAGCAGGCCCTGCCAGGCGTTGAACTGCGTGCTGAGGAGGTAGGGCTGGGTGGCGCCCAGCCCCGGGAGGATGCCGATCAGCTGGAACAGCAGGGAGACCATCAGGGTGCCGACGACGGCGGCGGCGCTGTTGCGCGTGATCGTCGAGAGCATCAGCCCGATGCACACCACGGTGGCGATCGGGATCAGGTAGAAGAGCAGGCTCAGGTACACGAGCTCGAGCCCCTTGGGCGCGGAGACGATCGTTCCGGTCAGCGTCTGCACCGAGTTGAAGCCGGACTCCAGACAGCCGGCGACGACCGCCACCGTGCCGTTTATGGCGATCGCCACCACCGCGTAGGTGGCGGCGGCGAGCGCCTTGCCGGCGAAGATCTGCCAGCGCTCCAGCGAGCGGGTCAAGACGGTCTTCAAAGTCCCGTTGTGATCCTCGGAGGCGAAGATGTCGCCGGCCACGAGCGCGGTGATCAGCGGGAACATCCACACCGCGCCGAACAACAGGATGACCAGCGGCACGACCAGCCCGCTCTTGGTCAGGTAGGAGGCGAACGCGAAGTCGCCCCCGTTGTCGCGGTGGTGGCGGAACTGGATCGCGACCACGAAGATGATCGGAACCAGGGCCGAGGCGCCGAGCCCGAGGTAGGTCCGCTTCTGGAAGCGCAGCTTGAACAGCTCCCAGCGGTACACGGCGCCCACGCCCGGGCGCGAACGCGTGCGCTCGGAGACGCCGCCGGCCGGCTGGGCGACCGCGCTCATCCCGCGACCACCGCGGGCGCCTCTGCGCTCGCCGCACCATCACCCTCGGTCAGCGAGAAGAACAGGTCCTCGAGCGTGACGTGCTCCGGCGCCAGGATGCGAATCAGCGCCCCCGCCTCGACCAGAGCCTGGCTCAGCTCGGCCACAGCCGCGTCGTCGGCCGTGAACGCGATTCGACCCTGCACCACGCGAGCGTCACTGACACCAGGCTGCGCGCGGCACACGGCCAGCGCCCGCTCGTCGTCGGTCGTGGACAGCCGGTAGGTGGCGCCGGCGGTGCGCTTGAGCTCGGAGATCGCGCCCTCGTAGACGATCCGGCCGGTGCGCACGATCGCCACCCGGTTGCACAGCTCCTCGACCTCGGCGAGCAGATGGCTCGAAAGCATCACGGTGATGCCCTGGTCCGCCAGCCGGCGGATCAGCAGGCGCATGTCGCGCATGCCCGCGGGATCGAGACCGGTGGCCGGCTCATCGAGGAGCAACAGTTTCGGGTTGCGCAGCAGCGCGGCAGCGATCCCCAGCCGCTGGCGCATGCCGTGCGAGTAGCCGCCCACCCGGTCCTTGGCCCGGTGGGCCAGCTCGACCGTGTCGAGGGCCTCGTCGATGCGCGTGCGGGCGTCCTCGCCGTCGAACGCGGCCAGCAGCTCGAGGTTGCGCCGGCCGTTCAGGTACGGATAGAACGTGGGCGCCTCGACGAACCCGGCGACGCCGTCGAGCGCCTGAGCCGACTCCTGCGGGTCGCGGCCGAATAGCCGGACCGTTCCCTCGGTCGGACGGATCAGCCCGAGCATCATGCGCAGGCAGGTTGTCTTGCCCGCGCCGTTCGGACCGAGATATCCGTAGACGTCGCCCGCGTGGACGGTCAGGTCGATGCCGGCTACGGCGGCCAGCTCGCCGTAGCGCTTGACCAGGCCCCGGACCTCGACCGGTGCAGGTCCGGAGCCTGTGCGGGCATCGGCTTCCGCCACTACGGAACCAGCGCCTTGGCGGCGGCCTCGGCGGCGGTGGGCGGTACCGATCCGAGCACCGTGTACTGCACGGATCCGCTCTGGACCCGGATGACGGTGCCGAGCGCGGTGGCCAGCTCCTGCCCCGAGGCGCCGTGGATCGACACGGTCGGGAGGTTCAGGCCCGGCTGGCCTCCGTTATCGCTGTTTGTCGATGAGGACGAGGACGACGTGCTCTGTCCCGATGCGGATTGCTGGATCACCGCGATCGCGCCGAGACCCTGGCCGTAGGTGACCAGCGCCGCGGGATGGCCGCCCCAGTCGAGCAGCTCGACCGACTGGCGCGGGAGACCCACCAGAGTATCCGGCGCGGCCAGCGTGAACGGAAGGTGGGCTTGCACGGCGGCCGGGCCGCTCACCTGGGTGTGCTTGCTCTTCTTGCCCTTGGCGGACCTGGCGTGATCTGCGGCCGCGCCGGTGGCGCTCGGCGAGACCTGCACGACCTTGGCACCACCCGGCGTCTTGAGCGAGAAGACATCGGACTTGACCTGACCGAACGAGATGTCGGTCGCCTTGAGCTCGAGCACCGGCGTGCTCGAGTTGACCGAGTAGATCGAGATGCCCAGCGGGATCCCGTGGGCGGCATCCCAGGCGAGCTGGACATCGCCGAGCAGGCCGCCGTCGTGCTTAGGCGAGACCTCGACCTTGTAGGCCGGCTGGCCTGCCACGTTGCGTGGGAGCGGTCCGACGACGTTGATGTTCTGCATCAGCTTGGTCAGGTCGGACTGGATCTGCGCGACGGTCGGGATCGGCTCGCTGTTGCTCGAGGAGCTCTGGCTGGACGAGCTCGGCAGCGTGCCCTTGTAGACGGTGTTCGAGCTCGGGTCGTAGATCGAGAACGAGCCATTGTCGACCAGCACCTGAGCGTCGCCGTTCTGGCCCTGGAGCTCGAGGCGCAGCTGGTGGGTGGCGCTCGAGAGCCACAGGCGGCCGCTCGCCCCGTTGAGTATCGGGTCGCTGCCCTGCAGGTCGGTCGAGGTGATCAGGTTGTTGGTGAACGTGATCCGGGCGCTGATGCCGCTGACCGACGGCGCGCTGGCCGCCTGATGCAGAGCCTCGGCAAGCGATTCGCGGGGCGGGACCGGGCCACTCCCGGCCGCGGCGACGGCGATCGCGGTGCCACCGGCGGCGGCGAGAATCACACCGGCCAGGATGGCCAGCAGGCGCTGGGTGGAGACGGTACGCAGAAACCTCATGGCGATCACGATAGGACACGATCTTGAAATTAGATTGACAGTC
>JAFAYP010000098.1 GCA_019240305.1 Solirubrobacterales bacterium | reverse complement strand
ATCGACGTGGCCGGCGGCATCGACGCGATGGCGCTGGCGCGGCGGGCGCTGCTCGAGCAGCGGCTGGTGGTCAACGCCACCGGGCCGGCCACGATCCGGCTCGAGCCGCCTCTGATCGTCACCGACGAGGAGGTGGACGAGGCCGTCACCCGGCTGGGAGCCCTGGCCCCGTGAGCGGCTCGGACCTGCTGCTGCCCGAGCAGATGACGGTGCGGGGCGCCGGCGAGGCGGTCGCGGGCGCGCTGAAGATTCAGGACGGCGCGCAGGGCGAGCACGCGCGCAACTACTACGACACGTTCGACGGCATGCTGTTCGCCGCGGGGTTTTCACTGGTGCACGAGGACGGGATGCTGTCGCTGATCGAGCGTGAATCCGGCATCGTGCGAGCCTCGCTCACGGCAACCCCGCCGCGCGTGCCGCTGTTCGCCGCTGACCTGGAGCCCAGCCCGCTGCGAGAGGAGCTGCGCGAGCTGACCGACGTCCGGGCGCTACTGGCGCTTGTCCAGATCCAGCTACGGGAGCGCCGCATGTCGGTCCTCGACGACGAGGAGAAGACCGTGGTTCGGCTCGCGCTCGAGGAGACATCGCTGACCGGACCGGCGGGACGGGTCGAGCGGCTGCGACCGCGGCTCCGGGTCACCCCGATCCGCGGCTACGACGCCGAGCGCCATAACGTTCAACTCATGCTCGAGCACCAGCTCGGCTTCAGGCCCGCGGAGGAGCTGCTGGTCGATGAGGCGGTTAGGGTGGCGGGCGGTGTTCCGGGTGGCTTTCCGGCCAAGATCGAGGTTCCGCTCCGCTTCGAGCAGCGGGCGGACGTGGCGGCGGCCGCGGTTCTCCGCGCGTTGCTCGGCGTGATCGAGGCCAACCTCGAGGGCACGATCGAGGACCTCGACAGCGAGTTCCTGCACGACCTGAGAGTCGCGGTGCGACGTTCGCGGGCGCTGCAGCGCGAGCTCAAGGGGGTGTTCGGGCCGGCCGAGCTGGCCCGCTTCCGCGCCGAGTTCCGCTGGCTGCAGCAGGCGACCGGCGACGCCCGCGACCTCGACGTGCACGTGCTCGAGTTCGACGCGATGCGCTCGCTCGTGGGCGGGCGTGGGTACGAATTCATGCAGGACGACCTCTCTCCGCTCCTTGACGTGCTGTGCGCCCGGCGCCGCCAGGCGCACGTGAGGCTGGTCCGCGACCTGCGGTCAAAGCGCGCCACGCGGCTGCTCGCGGAGTGGGGGGCGTTCCTGGAGGCGCTCGAGGAGGCAGACGAGAGCGAGCGGCCCGACGCCGCGCGGCCGATCGGGGAGCTCGCCGGCGAGCGAATTCGCAAGGTCTACCGGCGGATGGTGAAGATGGGCGATGCGATCGTTCCGTCGAGCCCGGCCGAGGACTACCACGAGTTGCGCAAGAAGGGCAAGGAGCTGCGCTACCTGCTCGAGCTGCTCGGCGCTTCGCTGTATCCGGTCGAGGTCGTCAAGCCGATGATCAAGACCTTGAAAGGCCTGCAGGATGTGCTCGGCCGCCACCAGGACCGTGAGGTGCAGGTGGCGTTGCTGCGATCGCTCGGTCCCGACGTGAGCGGGGCGGAGCGGCCGGAGGGGACGCTCATGGCGATGGGGGCACTTCTCGGCCGGCTGGCCGACGACGAACGCGCCGCGCGCGGCGAGTTCGCGGGGCGCTTCGCAGAGTTTGCTTCCAACGAACAGCGCCGCCTAGTCAAGGAGACGTTTGCGTCATGAACGATCACACCCACCTGCCGACCACGACCTACGAGGCCGACCCCTCGCACGTCAACCGCGTGCTGCTGCTCTATAGCGGCGGCCTGGACACCAGCGTGATGCTCAAGTGGATCCAGGAGCAGTACCAGGCCGAGGTAGTCGCGCTGACCGTCAACCTCGGGCAGCCCGGCGAGGATTACGAGGTGATCCACGGCAAGGCCATGAACCTCGGCGCACTCGATTGCCATGTCGTCGATGCCCGGGAGGAGTTCGCGCGCGAGTACATCGTGCCGGCGATCAAGGCCAACGGGACCTATGGGCTGGGTTACCCGCTGTTCACCGCGCTGGGCCGTCCGCTGATCGCCAAGCTGGCCGTCAAATACGCGCGGGAGTCCGGCTGCGACACGATCGCCCACGGCTGCACGGGCAAGGGCAACGACCAGGTGCGGATCGACGCCACCGTGGCCACGCTGGGACCCGAGCTCAAGGTGATCGCACCCGTGCGCGGGTGGCGGATGGGCCGCGATGAGGAGGCCGAGTACGCCCGACAGCACGGCATCCCGGTCAAAGGCGGCACAGAGCAGGCGCCTTACTCGATCGACGACAACCTGTGGGGTCGCTCGAGCGAGGGCCGCTGGATCGAAGAGCTCGATCACGCCCCCGAGGACGACGTCTTCCAGCTCGTCACGCGCCCCGAGGAGGCGCCCGACGAGCCCGAGATCGTCACGGTGGAGTTCGAGCGCGGGGTGCCGGTGGCGCTGAACGGCGAGCGGCTCGACCTGGTGGAGCTGCTCGAGCGGGCGGGGGAGATCGGCGCGCGGCACGGAATCGGGATCGTCGACCACATCGAGGACCGGATCGTGGGCCTCAAAGTGCGCGACATCTACGAGGTCCCGGCGGCGACCATCCTGCTGCTCGCCCATCGCGAGCTGGAGAAGCTCGTGGGCACGATCCACCAGAATCAGCTTAAGCCCGTGCTCGATCAGAAGTGGGCCTACCTGGTATACGCCGGGCTGTGGTGGGATCCGCTGCGCTCGGACCTCGATGCCTACATGGATGCGGCCAACTCCCAGGTGACCGGGACGATCGGGATCAAGCTCTACAAAGGATCGGCCCGGGCGGTCACCCGCTCCTCGCCGCACGCCGTGTACGACGCACAGCTGGCGACCTTCGCCGAGTCCGGCGGGCTGTTCGCCCAGGCCGCCTCACCCGGGTTCATCGAGCTGTGGTCGCTGCAATCGCGGATGGCCTGGCGCCTGCGCGAGCTCGACAAGGGGTAGCCTCGGCCCATGGGTTACAAGCTTCTCGGCTTCGCGGTCTGGCAGGGCGCCAAGTGGTACCTGCGCCGCAAGCTCCCGGGCGCCAGCCGCAAGCTCGCGATCGCGGGCGCGGCCGGCGCCGTGCTGGTCGGCGGCGCGGCAATCGCGCTGCGGCACAGCAACGGCGACGACTAATAAGAACGGTTAGAACGGCTTGACGTCCGCGGGCGGGCTTACCGTCCGCGTCGATGAGCGATCTGCCCTCCTCGCTTGGGATCGAGGCGGTCGAGTGCGTCGCCGAGGGGCCGCGCGGCCTCACTGTGCGGGTGAGCGGACGCTGGCTGCGCCGGCGTCCCGAGCCTCGCGGTCAGGCCACGCTGATCGTCGAGACCGACCTCGGCCGCCAGCGATTTCCCGCCATGCCCGAGCCGCCCTCGCTGACCGGGGCGGCGCCGGGGACCTGGCGGATGACCTTCTCGGTCCCGGCCGAACTGGCTCCGGTGCTGCCCGGCCGGACGTTCCTGCAGCTCGGCGGGGTGATGGTTCCGCTGCCGATCGTCGAGGTGACGATCCCCGAAGGGCCGGATCCCGAGCTGCTCGAGGCGCGCCGGGCGCGCAGCTCGGAACTCGCGGCCGAGAGCGCCCGCCGGCGAGCGGCCGAGCTAGCGGGGCAGGTCGAGCATCTGGAGCGCGAGCTGGCCGAGGCCCGCGATTATTCCGATCGGCTGCAGGGCGAGATCGCCGAGCGCGAGCGACGGCTGCGCGGCGCCGAGCAGCACACCCACTCTGAACGGTCGCTCCGCGCCGAGATCGAGCAGGAGCTGACCCGGCGTACCCGCGCCGCCCAGCACGACCTCGGCGTGCTGCACGAACGGGTGGCCGACCTCGAGCGCGAGCTCAACCGGATGCACCGCGCTGTTGA
>JAFAYP010000566.1 GCA_019240305.1 Solirubrobacterales bacterium | reverse complement strand
AGTGGCAGCTGCATGTGCCGGCTCCTGTGACCAGCGACCGGAGCGTCGCTTTCGATGGACTGGCCGAGCCCGAGCCCGAGCCCGAGCCGGTGGCAGGGTGGAAACCGGCGCTTGCTGGAGTCGTGTAGTGCGGCGGGGACGAGCTGTTGGTGTAAGTGGCCGGGGACTGCGCGGCCGTCGAGTTCGAATCGGGGGCGCTCGGTGTCGTCACGGCGTGGCGCGAGCCGGAGTCCAAGGAGTGGCTAGGTGTCGCATGGACGGATGCCCCAGTTCGCGCACCGTGGTGGACGACCGGCCGATGATGGCGGCGTGGCCCGGCTGCGCGCGACCCGCGATTCCCGACCGTAGCCGTCGGCACCCGGAGAACCTGAGCCGGACGATTCGAGGTGGCGATGCGGCGGATCCGCGCGCTCGAGTTGTCCGCTCCCGAGGGTTGGATGATCACCATGGCTGCGGGGGCGATGGCAAGCGCGGCGGCTACGGCGATACCGGCTCCCACGGCGAGTTGGCGGTGGGAGGACAGCTTGCCGAGCCGGATCCACCGTGCATCGGACTGAGTCGGCGCCGCGACGGCCGCTCCGTCGCGGGCCGGTGCCGCGACGGCGTGGTGGATCGCGGCCGAGTCCTCGCCCCAGAAGGCGTCTGCACTGGGGGCGAAGCCGGCGCTCGGGGTCGCAAAGTCGCTCTGCTCGGGCTCCGTCTCGGCGGTCGGTGGGATGCCGAACGGGACGAGGTGTTCGCGTGGGCCGAGCCAGTCGCGGGGCAGGCGCACGACCTTGCTGGCCTGTTCGGTCCCCTGCTTCCCGTCCTCGGTGTGCGGACCTTCCCTCAACCGCGTTGCGGCCCTTTCCAGCTATTTCTTCGATGTCGTCCCGGCCCGGCGCTATTATACGTCGAGATTTGGTTCAGTTGTACTCAATTAGCAACAAATCAGATGAATTCTGCTGAGCCCGAAGACTCATTCCTCACCGTCGCCGAGGTGGCGGAGATGCTGAAGCTGAATCAGCAGACGGTCCGCAACTGGATCGACCAGGGATCGCTGCCCGCATTACGCGTCGGCCGGCGGGTGCGGATCAAGCGCTCGGACTTCGAGCGGGTGCTCGCCAAGTCGTACACCGGGGGCGTGGGTACGGCGCAGGAAACCGGACCGAGCGCTGAGGACTTCTGGGGGGGCGAGCCAGTTGGTGTGGTCGATCCCGGGCTGATCGGCGATGGCCCGCTCGCGGGAGAGGCATGAGCTTCAAGGACGACCTCGATCGGCAGCGGGCGCAGATCATGCGCGCCGTCCGCCAGGCTGGCAACGACTGGGCGGAAGCGATGCGGGCGCATAAGCTCGCGCCGCCGGACTCGGGGTTCGCAGCTCGGCTGGGCGCGCTGGCCGAAGCGGCCGGCCG
Organism: Solirubrobacterales bacterium; assembly: GCA_019240305.1. Lineage (GTDB taxonomy): Bacteria > Actinomycetota > Thermoleophilia > Solirubrobacterales > Solirubrobacteraceae > Palsa-465. Next base: position 4,429 of record JAFAYP010000566.1, on the reverse strand, counting down.
CGAGCAGGTGGCGTGGGAGCACGCACATGCCGCGGGGTTGATGTGGCGCCCGATTCCCGGCGCGGAGAGCGCCGAGCCGCCGTACGAGCTCAGGCCGGGGACGGGCCGCCGTGGTCCCACGGGGCTGTGGACTCGCTTCGATGCAAGCGTCGCGGCGCTGAACCGGGCGATCACCGGCTCGGACGCGGCTCAGGTGGCGGACGCGTTTGGGGAGTTGTCCGAAGCGGCCGCGGCGCTGGCTGAAGCCATCGCCCAAGAGGACGAAGCTGCGCGGCGCAGCGCGTCCCGCACCGCCGCTTAGCCGCCGCCACCACCTCCACCACCCGAAGAAAACGGTGTGAGCGAAGCGGCGAGCTTACGTGTGCTTCCGTCGTCCCGGCACTAGACGTGCTTAACGCGTCAAGCCAACCGGATCGCGACACTCGTGGCGTGTAGTGCACGCCACAGATGCACAGCGCGTCACGGTCGGCGAAGAGGTGGCGGAGTGGCGAGATATGCACGCGCCGCGGAAGCTCCGCTGCACGGAACGGGCCCCATGAGCTTCGACGCCCACAACAAGATGTTTACGCCAGCACGAGGTGGACATCCCACAATCCGGCAGGAACGATGAGAAGGAGAGAGACGAGACATGCCCCAGATCATGGTCGTGGCTGATCAGGAGGCGGGCTTTGGGGAAGGCGCCGTGACGCTGCGTGAGCGAGTGAACGTCAGCGACTTCGAGAGCGAGCACTTCGCGACCCAGCTGGTCGAGCGGCTCGGCTGGGCCGTCGAGGACGCCGACCACGTCGAGCGGCGGCCGACCACGCGGCACACAGCGGCGGGCCCGACCGCGCAGCACCCAACGGCCAGCCCGACCGCCTGACGCCTAGCGCTCGGTAGCGAGCGTCGTCACCACCGCCTCGTACACACCCGCGCCATTGGGCTCCGAGGCCAAACGCACGCCTGCACGCCCACCCGCCTCGCCGGCCAGACTCGGATCTTCCTCAAGCGCGTTGGCCACCAGCCAGAAAGTGCCAACGACCCCGGCGACGCCCATGTCCTCGCGGGAGTCGCCGACCGCGATGCACTCCTCTGGTGGATACATGCGCGCCTGCATATGCCGTGCCACCGCCCTGGCCTTGGAGGCACCGGCCGGGATCAGGTGATAGGCGTGGGTGACCGCCAGCGCGGGCATCTGCTCGCTCGCCGCCCGGACCACCCCGTTGTCGACCAGGCGCAGCCACTCGAAGCCGGCGTCGTCGAGGGCCCCTCGCACCTCGGCGGCGTCGACCAGGCCGCGGAACAGATGCGACACCTCGCGGCCGAGCGCCCACGGCGTGTGGTACTCGAGCCGGCCGGCGAAGCGCTCGAGCAGGAAGGCCGGTGCTCCCGAGCGCTCCAGCTGCTCGTAGATCGTGCCGTCTTCAGCGGAGGGGACGATCCCGTCGGTCAGCCACTCGAGCTCCCCATCGATGACCAGCCCGCAGCCGAGCTCGAAGATATAGGCGCTCGAGCCGATCAGCCGCGAGTTCTCGAACACCGAGCCCTCCCGGCGGCCGGAGTACAGGACCACCTCGACGTCGGCGCGCCAGCAGGCCTGGAGCGCCCGCACACTGTCGAGGGCGAACCCGCCGTCGGCGCCGCGGAGCAGGGACCCGCCAAGCCCGAGCAGGGTTCCATCCAGATCGACATACAGGCAGCGCATGGCGGCCGCGACCGTAGCAGCCGCTCACGCCCCCGCCATACTGGCTCCAGTGGCGATCACGGACGAGACGGAGCCTTGGACGGCCCTGGTGGAGCAGGGCCGCGAGGATCAACGCCTGGTGTTCGAGGATTCGCGCGAGGCGCGGGGAGCCCGCCTGACCTCCATCCCGTCCGAGCTCAACCCGGTTGTCGCCGAGGCGCTGAACCGCGTCGGGATCGACCGGCTCTATTCACATCAAGGCGAGGCTCTGTACCAGGCGTTCGACGGACCGACGATCATCACCACCGGTACCGCGTCGGGCAAATCGCTGTGCTTCCAGCTGCCCACCCTGCAGGTGCTCGCCTCCGATCGAACGGCCCGCGCGCTGTATCTCTACCCGACGAAGGCCCTGGCTCAGGATCAGGCTCGTGCCCTGCACGGCTTCGGTTTGCACAAGCTGATCCGCCCGGCGATCTACGACGGGGACACGCCGCGGGGCGAGCGCGCGGCGATCCGCAAGCGCTCGAACCTGATCCTCACCAACCCCGACATGCTCCACGTCGGGATCCTCCCCCACCACCCGGCCTGGGGCGAGCTGTTCGCGAACCTGGCCTTCGTGGTCGTCGACGAGGCGCATGTCTACCGCGGCGTGTTCGGCTCGCACGTGGCCAACGTGCTGCGGCGGCTGCGGCGAGTGGCGGCGATCCACGGCAGCGAGCCGCGCTTCCTGCTGGCCAGCGCCACGATCGCGAACCCAACCGAGCTGGCCGAGCGCCTCACGGGATACGACTCGTTTCACCTGGTCGACGCCGACGGTGCACCCCAGGCCCGCCGGCGAGTGGCGATGTGGAACCCGCCGCTGCTCGATGAGGACCTGGGTATCCGCGGCTCGGCGCTCTACGAGGCCGCCGAGGTGTTCTCCGAGCTGGTCACCGCCGGCGCGCGGACGATCTGCTTCATGAAGTCACGCAAGGGCGTCGAGCTGATCCTCCGCCACGCCCGCGATCGCCTCGACCCGGAGATCGCGGAGCGGATCGCGCCCTACCGTGGCGGCTACACGGCGCAGCAGCGCCAGGACATCCAGCGCCGGCTGAGTGGCGGCGAGCTGCTCGGAGTGGTGGCAACCGACGCGCTCGAGCTGGGAATCGACGTCGGCGAGCTCGACGCGGCCATCTGCGTCACGTTCCCCGGCACGGTGGCGAGCCTCCGGCAGATGTGGGGCCGGGCCGGCCGCCGCGGCCGCGGCCTCGCCGTGTACGTGGCGGGCGAGGACGCGCTCGACCAGTTCTTCTGTCGTCACCCGAGCGAGTTCATCGACCGCGCCGTCGAGGCGGCGATCCTAGACCCGCACAGCCCAGAGATCTACGCCGAGCATCTGCTGTGCGCCGCCCATGAGGCCCCACTCACCGAAACCGACGCGGAGTTCCTCGGCGACAGCTGGCGCGCCTACGCCGGCGAGCTCGCCGACGCCGGGTTCCTCCGAGAGCGGGCCACCGGTTTCGTCCCACTGCGCGCCGACGACTATCCCGCGGCGCGGACCGCGCTGCGCTCCGCCTCGGCTGACAGCTTCGCGCTGATCGATGCCAGCTCCGGGGAGCTGTTCGGCACGGTCGAGCTGGTTCGCGCTTATGGAACGGTTCACGAGGGCGCGATCTACCTGCACATGGGGCGCTCCTACCACGTGCTCGAGCTCGACCTGGCCGGTCGGCGCGCTCTGCTCGAGCCGTTCGACGGCAACTACTTCACGCAGGCCAAGCGCGAGATCATGGTGTACATCACGCGCCTGCACGAGCAGCGGCTGACCCAGGGCGTGACGCTGTCATTCGGCGAGGTGGCGTACGCCGAGACCGTGCTGGGCTACCAGCGCAAGCGCCTGCAGGACCACGAGGTGATCGACTTCCAGGCGCTCGACCTGCCGACGGTCGAGTTCGGCACGCGCGCGCTGTGGTATGAGCTGGACGAGCTGATCGCCGCCGAGCGCTTCCCGCCTGAGTTGCTGCTCGGCTCGCTGCACGCGCTCGAGCACGGACAGATCGCGGTGCTCCCACTGATCGCGATGTGCGACCGGTGGGATATCGGCGGGCTGTCGACCAACGCGCATCCACAGACCGGAGGGCCGACCATCTTCATCTACGACGGCCACCCCGGCGGGGTGGGAATCACCAAACGCGGCTACGACGAGTTCGAGCGCCTGGTGGCTGACGCGAGGCGGCTGATCGGCGAATGCCCGTGCCGCTCGGGCTGCCCCTCATGCGTGCAGTCGCCCAAGTGCGGCAATCTCAACGAGCCGCTGTCCAAGCGAGGCGCGCTCGAGCTTCTGGCGCGGCTTCAGGCGCCACGCTGAAGGCTTTTGGGGTGGTGAACCCCTCGAGGCGCGCGCAGCCCGGCGCGAGCTCGCGCCACTGACAATCGAACGCCAGCGTGGCGAGCGCGCCAGTGGGGAACTTGCGCTTGACGACGTCCCGTCCGGGATCCTCGATACCGGCGCTGTCGTGGTTGGTCAGCCGCAGGACGAGCATCTGCGCTGCTGGGTTGTGCCCAACGAGCATCGCGCAGGCGATGCGGTCCGGCAGCTGGCGAAGCCGGTCGAGCACCTCCTCGGTGGTGGCGGCATAAAGCGCCGGTTCGATCACATGCTCGCCACCGACGGCGATTCCATCGAGCGTCTCGCGTGTGCGCCGCGCGCTCGAGCAGAGGACCAGCTCGGGCTCCGTTCCGGTCGCGGCCAGATGTGCCGCAATGACGTCGAGCGCGCGCCGGCCGCGA
>JAFAYP010000531.1 GCA_019240305.1 Solirubrobacterales bacterium | reverse complement strand
CGAGTAGCGCCCGGCGAAGAACTCCTCCCCGGCCTGAGCGGCGAACTCGGGCAGCATGTCGGCGTTCATGCAGATCAGGTTCACCGGGTAGGCGGCGTCCTCGGGTGCCGCGGTCGCGTAGGCGTGGCCCTGGCGGCTGAGCGGGATGGTCTGCCCGTGAATCGGCATGACCGGCACCTGCTGGGAGTCGAGCGCGGCCACCACCTGTCGCGCCGCCTCGCCGGTGCCTAGCTCGGAGCGGAAGTAGCCGACCACGTTGACCCCGAAGGGTGTCTGGCTGAGGGGCGTCGATTCCTCGCCATCCGAGACCGCGGGTGAGACGGCGGGTGGCGAGGCCTGCGAAGGTGGTGGCACCGGCGAGTGCTGTGAGCCGTTCGTGTCCGTCATCAGTCGGGCCAGGAGCGGGATCTCCTGCCTACCGTACTCCCTGGCCCAGCGCACCAGTTCGGCGCCGCCGGGCCCCGCGACGTCCGGGTACATGCCCCGCAGGTCGGGGCGCGTACGGTACAGATGAGCCAGCATCCGGTTGATCCCGGGCGCCGCGCCCGGCGCCTGCTCGCCGAGCCAGGTCTGGAACACGCGGACGCCGTCGAGCGTGAACGGGGAGGGAATATGGCCCGTGTAGTCGTCGACGAACTCGTCGTACATTCCACGCAACAGGTCGTCGAGCCGCGTCCCGTCGCCGAGCGCTCCATAGCTGTAGGGCCATTTCCGGCTCGTCGCGTGGCCCTCGCCCATCACCTCGGTGCCGTACTCGGACAGGATCCGCTCGAGCGCGGGATTGGCCAGCACGTCGACGCGGTCCTGATAGCGGCTCAGCGCCAGCGGGTGGTCGGCGTCGAACCCGCTGAAGTGAAAGAAGGCCAGTGGCCCGCCGTCGACCAGGTACCGGCCGCCCTCGTGCGCGAACCGGCGCTCGTGCAGGTTCCAGTAGGCGACGTTGTACTCGGGATCGCGAACGATGGCCAGGTCGCTGAGGAAGCCGGGCGCCAGATCGAACCACCGCTGATCGACGAAGTAGCCCCACGTCGGATCCACGCGGCAGTCGCGCCGCAGCCGGTCCGCCCACCAGTCGAGCAGCGAGTCGACCTCCGGCCGGCTGGCCAGTGAGACGTACCCCAGGTTGTAGACGCCCGCGATCATGATGTCGACCTGGCTCGGCTTGCGGTCATCCGCCGGGATCGGCCGGCGGTTGTGGGGGATCAGCACGACGCCGTGCTCAGCCGCGAGTTGGTCCAGGCGCTCCAGCGAGCTGTAGATCTTGATGTCGGGATCGAGATAGGTGACCGGCGCCCCGGTCTCACGCAGCAGGTGGCGCATCAACCATGGCTTGACCGCGGTCGATAGCTCGAGCACCGAGTAGCGCAGCGCCATGTGGGTGAACGGCTCGCAGTCGATATCGGCCGGCGTGAGGATCTCGAACGGCTCGTCCGCGGGGTCGAGATAGCGCTCGAAGTCGTCGATGATCAGGGTCCACAGACGATCGCCGGGATGGTGCTCGGTCAGCGATCTCGCCAGGACGCGCGCGTGGGCGACATAGTTCTTGGCGATGATCGTGCAGACGTTCAAGGCCGAACAATGATCGTGCAGACGTTCAAGGCCGAGCAAAGTAGCACCTGCCTTCGTTGCTACCGTCTGGCCTCGTGAGCGCGATCCTGAGCGCGAAGGGTCACGCGGACCGCGCGCCTTCTCCCGAATCAAAATCGCCGGCGGTAACGGTCATCCACGTCTCGAAGACGTTCCGCCTGCCCCATCAGCGCTACCAGACCCTCAAGGAGCGGGCGCTGCATCCATGGCGTTCTCGGACCTTCGACGTCCTGCGCGCGGTCCAGGACGTGAGCATCGAGATCCCGGCGGGGGAGTTCTTCGGCATCGTCGGCCGCAACGGCAGCGGTAAGAGCACGCTGCTCAAGTGCCTGGCCGGGATCTACGACATCGACGAGGGTGAGCTGAAGATCAACGGCCGGCTGTCGCCGTTCATCGAGCTCGGGGTGGGGTTCAACCCCGATCTGACCGCGCGCGACAACGTGATCATCAACGGGATCATGCTCGGCCTGTCTCGCAAGGAGGCGGCCGAACGTTTCGACGACGTCATCGCGTTCGCCGAGCTCGAGGAGTTCGTCGACCTCAAGCTCAAGAACTACTCGTCGGGTATGTACGTGCGGCTGGCCTTCGCCACCGCCGTCCAGGTCGACGCCGACATCTTCCTCATCGATGAGGTGCTCGCCGTCGGGGACGCCAACTTCCAGCAGAAGTGCTTCGACGAGCTCACCCGGCTGCAGCGGGCAGGTCGCACGATGCTGTTCGTCACCCACGACATGGGCGCGATCGAGCGATTCTGCGATCGGGCGATGCTGCTCGAGCGCGGCCGCGTGGTCGCCGTCGACGACCCCGCATCGATCGCTCGCCAGTACAACCAGCGCAACTTCCGGCGCACGCGGCAGGAGCTCGGCGTGGCGGACTCCGAGCTTCCACCCGAAAACCCCGCGGCCGAAGTCCACGACGCCGTGTTCGAGTCGCCCACCGGCGAGGTCGCGATCACCTCGACGCAGGGTGAACCCTGCACGGTGCGCATGGATGTCCACTTCACCGAGGATGTCGACGATCCGATCTTCGCCATCGCCCTGGCCAACGAGTCAGGCCAGGCCGTCTTCTCCACCAACACCGATGCGCAGCGCATCCCCACCGGTCATTTCGCCGCCGGCGAGGACGCCAGCGTCCGACTGCGCTTCGACAACTGGCTCTCGCCGGGGCGCTACCAGCTGATCGCCTCGGTGGCGCGAGCCGGATTCGGAGCCGACCTGTTCGACGCCCACATGAGCAACTCGATCATCGTGCTGGCCGACAAGCCCGGCGGCGGGCTCGCCGATCTGCCGCACACCCTGCGAATCGAACGCGGTTGATCGCTCCCCGCGCCCGCCCGCGCGGCTGGCGGACTGCGCTCAGCGCCGGCGCGAGAACAACCGGTAGCCGGCCCTGATCGTGCCGAGCACCGGACGCGCCGCCCGCGGATGGGTCGCCAGGGCCAGCAGCGGACGCTCCAGCTCACGCGGCAGCGCTCCGTCGGGACCCACCAGCCGGATGGCGTCCTCGCTGATCTGACCGCCCATCAGTCCCCCGTCGCGCTCGCGCGCGGCCGCCGGGCTCGGCGGTCGCTCGCAGACCGCGCGGTAGACCTCGATCAGCCGCCGCCCGGTGGCCTCCCACGTCATGCCGGCCGCGGCGGCGCGCACCGCCTCGACGGTGGCCGACCGCTGCGCCGGATCGCGCATGAGGGCCAGCGCCCGCTCGGCGCAGGCGGCGCTGTCCCACGGCACGATCCCGGCGGCGGCGTCCGGCAGGAACTCGCTCAGCGCGGTTCCGGGCGCCCACAGGCACGGACGCTCGTGCGCGGCCGCCTCGAACGGGATCAGGCCAAAGCCCTCGTGCACCGTCGGGTAGATGATCAGCGCGGCCCGGCGCAGGAGCCAGCGCCGCTCGTCCTCGCTGACCGCGGGCAGGTCGAGCACCGCGGGGGCCAGCTCCGGCCGGGCGCGGAGCAGGCGCCGCTCGTCCTGCGCGGAGGAGCCGAAGCGGACCCGCGGGCCGGCCATCACCAGCCGGCCGGGCCACGCGTGGCGGCGACGGAGCTCGTCGACCACGCGCAGCGCGAACAGCCGGTTCTTGTGACGGAAGTCGGTCCCCAGGCAGAGGATCACCTCCGCCTCGCCGGGCAGTGACTCCGTCCCGGCGGGAGCTGACATCGGCCCGTCCCGATGGGCCAGCGTGTGGTCGGCGCCGAGGGGGACGACCGCCGAGCGCGCGGCCTCGACCAGTGCCTGCGCCAGCGCGTCGTCGCGCGCGTGCGCCGAGAAGAACAGAACGTGGTCGGCGGCCGCCAAAGAGCGGCGGGTCAGCGCCCGGTAGCCCTGCCAGGCTTGCCAGGACGGAAAGTAGCCGAGGTTGTGGTAGCTGATCAGGTCCTGGTGGGTGACCACCAGCCGGTCGGCGATGCCCGCGAGCGCGGTGAGGTCCGCCGGCGACGAGATCTGATGGGGGCGGTGCACGACGTCGGCTCGCACCCCGTCGATCCGGCCGTTCTCCGGCGTGGCCAGCTTCACCTGCGGCAGCTGGGCCAGCAGCGAGCGCACGCCGGGGTCGGCGTCGGCGGGCACGATGGCCGTCACCGTGGCCTCGCCGGTCCGCGCGAGGGCGGCGATCAGCTCCAGCACGTGGACTCGCGTGCCGTCCGGCGGGCCGGCCGCGCTGCGCGCGTCGATCGCCACCGAGAGCCCCTCCCGCGCCCGCCGGACCACGCCCAGGGCGCGGGCCACCGGCTCGCCCTCGGGCGCCACCGGCTTGGCCTCGGGCGCCCGGCCGCGGAGCGGTGACCGCCGAGCCACGCCCCCCACCGGCTCGCCCCCCAGGCCGGGGGGCGGTGGCCGCGGCGTCGCCACGAGGACCTCGTCGGCCAGCACGTGGCACAGGCCGGAGTCCACGCACCGGCGCGAGAAGCCGGGCGAGACCCGTCCGCTCACATCCGCGACCGTCTCCGCGATGAGCTCGATCGCGCTGCGGCGGACGTAGACGCAGGGACCCGCCGCGGCGGGCAGGCGAGGCCGGATCCGCAGGGCCGCCTCGCCGACCGCGACCGCCCGGGGCGCCAGAGACTCGAGGGGCTCCACGCGCTCGGCGATCGCCACCGCGCAGGCGGTCGTGGCCTGCGCTCGGGCCGCGGCCGCCAGGCCATCCAGCCACCCGGCGGCGACGACGCAGTCGGGCTGCATCAGGACCACGTCGGCGGGCGCGGCGGCGGCGATCGCCGCCGCCACATCGAGGTCCGGGTCGCAGACGAGCACCGGCACTCCCTCGTCGGTGTGCTCGATCACGCCCGCCAGCGATCGCTCCAGGCCGGCTCCGGGCGCGATGCAGATGACGGCCTCTCCTCGGCGGGCGCCGAGGCTCTCACCGGCATGGATGCGGCGCACGCCCACCGCTCGATTATCCCCGCGGGCGACCGCCCTCCGGGACCGGGGGCGCTTGCTAGCTTGGCGGCGGTGACCACGCGCGCCGCCAACGCCTACGGACCCTCGGCATTCGGCAGCGACGCCCGCCGCTTTCTGGAGCTGACGACCACCCTGGCCCGCAGCGAGTTCAAGCTGCGCTACTTCGGCTCGGCGTTGGGCTACGTGTGGTCGCTCATGCGCCCGCTGCTGTTCTTCGGGGTTCTGTACCTGTTCTTCACCCAGATCCTTCACGTCGGCAAGGGCGTGCCCCACTACGGGGCCTACCTGCTTGCCGGGATCGTGCTCTGGAACTACTTCGGGGAGGCGACCGGCACGGCGGTCAACTGCCTGGTGGCCCGCGAGCCGCTGCTGCGCAAGATGCGTTTTCCGCGCATGGTGATCCCGCTTTCGGTCTCGTTGACCGCGCTCTTCAACCTCGGCATGAACACGATCGCGGTGTTCATCTTCGCGCTGGCCAACGGCGTCGCTCCGTCGGTCCGGTGGCTGGAGCTGATACCGGTCGCGGCGGGGTTCGTCGTGCTCGCCACGGGCTTTGCGATGCTGCTCTCGGCCGCCTACGTCCGCGCGCGGGACGTGGCGCCGATCTGGGAGGTGGTCCTCCAGGCGTGGTTCTACTGCTCGCCGATCATGTACCTGGCGACCAAGTACGGCCAGGAGTTCGGACGCGGCTTCGAGAAGCTGGCGTTGGTCAACCCGCCCGGGATGCTGCTCACGCAGATGGGACACGCCCTGATCGGCGGACCCTCCTTCCCGTCGGCCAACACGGCGGCCGGCACCGGTCCGGTCCTCGCCGCCGTGCTCATCATCGTGGGGGTGTTCGTCGTCGGATGGGCCTTCTTCATCCGCGAGGCGCCGCGGCTGGCCGAGAACCTCTGACGCTCCCCGTAGCCGTCAGGGGCGACCGGGCAGCCCGGCCAGGATCGTGGCCAGGCCATCGCGCAACTGCACCCGCGGCTGCCAGCCCAGCTCGTCCCGCGCACGCGTCACGTCCAGGCAGCTGCGACGGACCTCGCCGGGACGCTCGGACTCGAAGGCCGGCTCGGGCAACTCGCGATCGCTCACGTCGCGTAGCGCGGAGACCAGGTCGAGCACCGAGGTCTCCTGACCGTGGCCGATGTTGATCGGCTCGGTCTCCGGCGAGTCGGCGGCGATCAGGTTGGCGGCGACGACATCGGAGACATCGACCCAGTCGCGGGTCTGGCGACCGTCGCCGAAGATCGTCGGGGCGCGCCCGCTGATGACGTGACCGCAGAAGATGGCGACGACGCCGGCTTCGCCGTGGACGTCCTGGCGGGGACCGTAGACGTTGCCGTAGCGCAGCGAGACCGTCGACAGTCCGTGCAGGCGCGTGTATAGGCCGCAGTAGCCCTCGGCGGCATACTTGCCCTGGCCGTAGGGCGCCAGCGGTCGGATCGGATAGGACTCGGGCGTGGGTAGCAGGTCGGCGTCCCCGTACAGCCCGCCGCCCGTGGACGTGTTGACGACTCGGCGGGCCCCGTGGGTGCGTGCCCCCTCGAGCACGTTGATCGTGCCCTGCACGTTGGAGACCGCGTCGCCGGCCGGATCGCGGACGGAGGCGCGCACGTCGATCTGGGCCGCAAGGTGGAAGACCACCTCGGGTCGGGCGGCTGCGTAGACCTCGGCCACCGCGCGCGCGTCGCGGACGTCGACCTCGTGCAGGCGGGCACCGGCCCGCAGCGCGCCATCGAGGTTGGCGCGCTTGCCCGTCGAGAGGTCGTCGATCACGCTCACGCGGTCGCCGCGCGCGACCAGCGCGTCGACGAGATTGGAGCCGATGAAGCCGGCGCCGCCGGTGACCAGGCAGTCCATGGCCGCCAGCTTAGGGGTATCGGCTCACGCCGGCGCCGGGCGGGCTATGGTGCCCGCCGACGGTGAAGGGCGCCGAGCCCGCGCCGGCACGGAGCGCGGCACGGGCTCGGCCACAGGACGACCCGGGGTAGGGCTAGGGGTCGTCCACACTCGCGGGACTGGGGGCGATGCCCGCGAGTAGCGTGACGTCCGTGTCGCCATCAAGCATACGCCGGGAAACGTCCGAGGCTGCAAGATTTCCCTCCAGATCCCGGGCATCTTCGGCCAACTTCGTAACCTCGGGGCCGAATTCTCGTTGCTGCATCCGATGGCCGAGGGCACGGCCACCGATCGGGAGATCGTGAACATGCACCCGCAGAGCTCACTCGCCAGGCAAACGCCGCCGGTCCGGGCGCCGGAGACCGACGACATCCTCGGCGTGCGGCTCTCGCTGATCGACTACGAGGGCACGCTCCAGTGGATCGACGCGGTCGTGGCCGCCCGCGAGCGCCGGTACATCTGCGTCTGCAACGTGCACACGGTGATGGCCTCCGCCGAGGATGCGGACCTCCGCGAGGCACTGCGGCGCTCGTCGCTGAACGTCGCCGACGGCCAGCCGCTCGTGTGGGCCCTGAACCTCTTGGGACACGAGCTCTCAGACCGCGTCTACGGCCCGGAGCTGATGGCCCGCTCGTGTGCCCGCGCGGCCGAGTCCGGCCAGCGCCTGTACCTCTACGGCGGTCGCAACCAAGGCGCGCTCGTGCAGCTGGCCCTGAACCTGCGCCAGCGCTATCCGGGCGTGCAGATCGTCGGCGGCTACTCCCCTCCCCACCGGCCGCTCACCTCCACGGAGCGGGCAGCGGTGATCGAGGAGATCAACCGCTCGCACGCCGACGTCGCCTGGATCGGGATCGGCGTTCCCAAGCAGGAGAAGTGGATGGCGCAGATGCGCGCGGATCTGACCACGCCGGTCCTGATCGGGGTGGGCGCGGCGTTCGACTTCCACGCCGGGCTGGTCGCTCAGGCGCCGGCTCGGATCCAGGAGTGCGGGCTGGAATGGGCCTTTCGCCTCGCCCACGAGCCGCGCCGCCTCGCGGGTCGCTACCTGCGCTACAACCCGCGCTTCGTGGTCGCGTTCGCTCGCCAGCTGGCCGGTCACCGGCGCGGTGGCGCGCCCTCCTGACACGTCGGCGCTCCCGGCGGATGGTCAGGGCCAGGACCCGGTCGTGAGCGACGAGCCGGCCGGCCCCGGGCAGGCGCCGGGCGCGGGCGACGAACCGGCCGGCGCCGGGCGGGCGTCGGGCGCGGGAGACGAACCGGCCGGCGCCGGGCGGGCATCGGGCGCGGGCGACGAGCCGGTCGCCTCGATCGTGATCCCGACCCGCAACCGTCCCCGGTACCTTGAGATGACGTTGGCCACGGTCGCCCCGCAGGCTCGCGTGGCCGGGGCGGAGCTGCTGGTGGTCGACGACGGCGACTGCGCCGAGTCGGCAGCGGTGGCCCGCAGCCATGGCGCGCGGGTGGTGGCGACGGCGCCTCCGGGCGGCGCCAACGCGGCGCGCAACGCGGGTGCGCGCGAGGCTCGCAGCGACCTGATCGTGCTCATCGACGACGACGTGCGAGCCCCGGTGCAGTGGCTGCCGGCGCTCCTCGCCGGGGTGCGATCGGTGCCCGACCACGACGTGTTCGGCGGCCCGATCCGCGCGGTGCTGGAAGGCGGCGGACCTCGCTCCTGCGGCCGCGAGCGGGCGCCGATCACCACGCTGGATCTCGGCTGCGCCGACCGCGACGCCGACCTGGTCTGGAGCGCGAACATGGCGATCCGGCGGCGGGCGCTGCGCGCCGTCGGACCGTTCGACGAGAGCATCGCCGTGCGCGGAGACGAGGAGGACTGGGAGCGGCGGTACGTCGCCGCGGGCGGCCGCATCCGGTACGTGGCCGCCGCCGGGCTGGAGCACTACCGGACGGCGAGCGACGCCCGGCTGAGATGCCTGGCGCGCGCGGCGTTCACCCAGGGACGCGCCGCCCGGCGCTACGACGTGCGCAAGCGGATGGCGCCGTCGTTGCCCGCCGAGCTGCGGGTGCTGGCGGGCTGCGTCTGGCACATCTTCCGCCGCCGCTGCGCCCAAGGCGTCGTGCTCACCGCCCACGCCGCCGGCCGGCTGCGCGAGGCGCTCGCCGGTGGGGTCCGAGCTGGCGCGCGCCGCGAGGCGAGCGGGGGCCGCGGGGCCGGGGCGGGCGCGGGCCGCGGGGCGGGCGCGGGCCGCGGGGCGGACCGGTGACCGCCGGCGCGCGCCACGCCGACGACTGGGCCTCGGGCACCAGCGGCCAGGTCCACGGCATGCGCGCCACCAGCCGAGCCCTGGTCGCCGACGCCGTCTGCGACCTGACGGCGTGGAGCCGCCTGACCCCCTGGCTCCTCGTCCGCGCGGCCCGCGCCTGGCCCCGCCGCCGGGTGCTCGCACTGGGCGTGGAGCGCGCCGGCGTGCCCAACATCCTCGGCGCGGCCCGCCGGGAGCTGCTCCGCTCGCACCACGAGGTCCGCTTTGCGGCCACGTTCGCCGGCAACCGCGGGAAGTTCCAGAACCTCAACGACCTGCTGGCCGCCAACCCGCCGGTCGGCTGGGATTGGCTGCTGCTGGTCGACGACGACGTGGCGCTGCCGACCGCCTTCCTGGACGTGTTCGTGTTCCTGGCCGAGCGCTTCGGCCTGGCGCTCGCCCAGCCCGCCCACCGCTGGCGCTCCCATGCCGCGTACGGAGTCACCCGCCGGCGCCCGGGCGCGGTGGTGCGCGAAACCGCGTTCACGGAGATCGGGCCGGTGTGCGCGCTGCGCTCGATCACGTTCGACGAGCTGCTGCCGTTCCCGCCGCTGCGTGCCGGTTGGGGACTCGACTCGCACTGGTCGGCCATCGCCCGCGAGCGCGGCTGGCGCCAGGGCGTGATCGACGCGACGCCGATGCGCCACGGCCTGCGGCGGATCGCCTCCTCCTACAGTCGCGAGGCGGCGATGGCCGAAGCTCGGAGCTTCCTCGCCCAGCGCCCGTACGTCCGGGCCAGCGACGCCCGTCGGCCCCTGGCCGTCCACCGCAGCTGGCGATGAAGGTCCTGGTGGTCGCCGAGTACTATCCCCGCGTCGAGGACCCGACCCTGGGCATCTGGGCTCATCGGCAGGCGCTGGCCGCACGCGATGCCGGCGCCTCCGTGCAGGTGCTGGTGCTGCATCGGCCGGTGCCCCCGCTGGCCGCGGCGCGGCACGGCGATTTCGGTGCCGCGGCGGCGCAGCTGCGCCAGCCGGCGACGACGGTCCTCGACGGCCTCGCGGTGCGCTACCTGCGCTACCTGTCGCCGCCCCGCCCGTGGAGCTATGCCACGTGGGGCGCGTGGGCGGCCCCGTGGCTGCGGCGGGCGCTGCAGCGGGTGCGCGCCGAATTCCCGTTCAACCTCGTCCACGCCCATTACGCGGTGCCCGCGGGCGACGCGGTGCGCCGCGCCACCGTCCGCGCGCCGCTGGTGATCTCGGTGCACGGGGGCGATGTGCTCGGCGCGCACGCCGGGGCGGCCAGCGTGCGGCGGACTCTCGGCCACGCCCGGCTGGTGCTCGCCAACAGCGCCGGGATCGCGCGCCGCTGCCTCGCCCGGGGAGCGCTGCGCACGCAGGTCCTGCACCTGGGAACCGATCTGCCGGAGCGAGTCACGCCGCCCCCGGCAACCCCGACGCTGGTGACCGTGGGCAACCTGATCGCCCGCAAGCGCCACGCCGAGGTGATCCGGGCCGTAGCCCGCCTGCGCGACCGCTGGCCCGCGCTGCGCTACGAGATCGTGGGGGATGGCCCGGAACGTGGCGCGCTGATCGCGCTGGCCGCCGAGCAGGGCGTGGCCGACCGCGTGCGGTTCCGCGGCCGGCTGGACCACGACGAGGCGGTCGCGGTCGCGCGTTGCGCCACGCTGTTCGTGATGCCGAGCGTCGCCGAGGCGTTCGGGGTGGCCTACGTGGAGGCGATGGCCGCCGGCGTGCCCGCGATCGGCTGCCGCGGCGAGGATGGCCCCGAGGAGATCGCCGCCGCGGGGGGCGGAATGCAGCTGGTGAGGCCCGGTGGCCGGGCCGAGCTCGCGGAGGCGATCGATGTGCTGCTGAGCGACGAGGGTCGACTCGCGCAGCGACGCGCGGCCGCGCGTCAGACGGTCGCGACGTCGTTCACCTGGCAGCGCTGCGGGCAGGAGACGGTGAGGGCGTACGAGGAGGCGTTGCGTGGCTGAGCCCGGCGGCGCGCCGGCGACCGCCTCGGCGGCCTACGACCCCGACAACCTGCTGGATCGGTTCAGCCGGCGCTCCACGCTGGAGCTCAGCTACCGACGCATGGAGGATCGTGAGCGGACGCTCGTCCGGCGCCGGTTGGCGCTGCGCCGGGGCGATGTGCTCTCGGTCGGCAGCGGGTGGCATCCCGGTCGTCACCTCTTCCCGGCGCCGGCGTTCCGCCTGGTCGCGATCGATGCCGATCCCGCGCGCGTCGCCGGCGTGCTCGAGACCGGACGTGCCGACGAGGCGCACGTGGGCCTCGCCGGGTCGCTGGAGCTCCCGGCCGGATCGTTCGACGTCGTCCTCTACCGGCTCGTGCTGCACCACATCGCGTATCAGGGCGAGCTGGCCGCCTGCTTTGAGGAGGCGGCTCGTCTGCTGCGACGCGACGGAGCGATGATCGCGGTCGAGCCCGGGAGCTGGCATCCCGTGGGGATCGCGCTGACCACCGCCAACCGCACCGGCATCGCGCCGATGGTGCACGGGACACCCGACGACATCCCGCTGTCGCCGCGGCGGCTGATGGCGGAGGCGCGGGGCGCCGGCCTGCGGCCGGAGCTGCACGCGGTCACCTACGGGTGGCGCCGGCTGGCCCCTGGCGCACAGCGTGCGCTGGCCCGACTCGATCAGCTCGGATCACGACCCCGCGCGGCGTGCTTCGGACACACCCTGATGCTCATCGCGCGGGCGGGGCGGCCGTGATCCCGCGCGCGCGTCAGACACTCGAGCCGTTGCTAGCCTCCGGGCGTGTGACGACTCTTGCCCCGGTGCCCCAGCGGCCCGGGCCAGGTGACTCGGCGCAGCCACCGTCGACCCCCGCCGGGTCCGGGCGAGTCCCGGTCGACGCGCTGCTCGGACTGTGCCTGGCTGCCTGCCTGCTCGCGATCGCGTTCGCGTCGTCGGGCGGCGTCGATCAGACGAACGCCACCGCCGGCAGCACGTGGACGGAGATCCTGGTCACGCTCGGGGGCGCCGGAGCGTGCGCCGCCGCGCTCGTGCTCTGCCGACGCGCGCGAGCCTGGGGCGCGGGGCCGGTCGCGCTCATGACGGCATTGGTTGCCGTCACCGCACTCTCGATCATCTGGTCGGTGGTCCCCGACTCGTCGTGGTCGGCGGCCAATCAACTGGTGAGCTACCTGGCGGCGTTTGCGGGTGCCGCGGCACTGGCTCGTCTGGCACCCGAGCGCTGGCGCGTGCTGCTTGGGGCCCTCGCGGTGGTCGCGGCCGCGCTGAGCGGCTGGGCGCTGCTGACCAAGGTGTTCCCGGAGACCCTGGCGGCCGACAACGTCTACGGCCGGCTGCAGGCTCCGTTCGGCTACTGGAACGCGGTCGGGCTCACTGGCGCGATCGGCCTGCCGCCGGCGTTGTGGGCCGGCTCCCGGCGCGTTGCCGGCCCATGGATGTGGGCGCTCTGCGCGCCGGCGATCACGCTGATGCTCTCGGCCGTCGTGCTGTCCTACTCCCGATCGGCCGATGCGGTGGCCATGGTCGTGATCGCCGGATGGATCGCGTTCGTCGACCTGCGGCTGCGCTCCACGGCGCTGCTGGCGGTCTCCGCCGCGGGCGCGGGCGCGATCTCCATCTGGGCGTTGGCCACCAGCGCCCTGACCAGCGACGGCCCGGTCACCGCCGCGCGCGACTCCGCCGGCCACAGCTTCGGCCTGGTGGTCGTCGTCGTGCTCGTTGTCGTGGCCGCGGGCGGTCTGGCGTGCGCGCGTGCGATGGCGCGAGTCACCGTCTCGGCGATCGCCCGCCGGCGGATCGGGGCGGCTCTGCTGACCGTCGCCTGTCTGGTCGCCCTCGGTGCCGTCGGCCGAGTCGCGACCTCCTCCCGGGGACTGACCGGTGAGGTCTCGCACGTCTGGAGCACCCTGACCAGCACGCACGCCGCGGTCGGCGATGAGGCCGGCCGAGTCCTGCAGTTCGGCTCCAGCCGCCCGCTGTACTGGCATCAGGGCCTGGACGTCGGCGAGCACGCGCTGCTGCACGGGGTCGGCGCCTCCGGCTTCGGCACCGCCCGGCTGCACTACACGACCGACCGCTATAAGGTCGACCAGGCGCACAGCTACCTGGTGCAGACGTTCGCCGACCTCGGGCTGATCGGCCTCGCGATCACGCTCGGGCTGCTGGCCGCCTGGCTGTGGGCCGCAGCGCGACCGGTCGCGATCCGCGCCGGCTGGCACACCCTGACCGGGGAGCAGCGCCGCGAGCGCGCGGGCATGGTCGCTCTGGCGCTGATCGTCGTCGGGTTCGGTACCCAGTCGACGCTCGATTGGACCTGGTATTTCCCCGGGGTCAGCGTTCCCGTCCTGCTGGCCGCGGGTTGGCTGGCCGGTCGCGGTCCCCTGCGGGTTCCGGTCGGTCGTGCGGGCGCAGGCTCCCTCCTGCTCGACCGTCTGGGAGCGGTGGCCGCCGCGGTGGCTGTCTGCGCGGTCGCGCTGGCCGTCGCCTGGCTGCAATGGCTGCCGCTGCGCTCCGCCGACCTGTCCAGCCGCGCGTTGAGCGCGAAGACCGATTCCCAGGCGTTCGCCGACGCGCGGTCCGCGGCCACGAGCGACCCGCTCGCCTATCAGCCGCGCTTCGTCCTCGCGTCCCTGTACCAGTCCCTGAACGACGACGCTTCCGCACGAGCCGAGCTGGTGCGGGCGACCCAGATCCAGCCCGACAACCCGGTCCCCTGGGCGCAGCTGTCGAGCTTCGACCTGCAGACCCGGCGATTTCAGGACGCGATCGCCGACGGCGCGCACGTCGACGCGCTGGACTTCACCCCGGACGCCAACCGGGAAACGGCCACGGTCGCGATTACCGAGGGTAGCGACGGGCTCGCTCACGCGGCGGCGATCCACGAGGCCGCCGCCGAGGCCAGATCGAAGCAGCGGCGCGTCGCGGGCCGCAGACGAGGGTCGAAGCACCCAGCGATTCCCGCGACTCATCGCCTGCGGCGGTAGGGACACTGCGGCTCGGCCCCGAGTGGGCACGTGCGGAAGCGCGGTTCGCATCAGCGCGCACCTGGCGCGCGGGACGAGCAAGCGAGCGCACCGTCTGCGTCAGGACAGGCGGTTGGGTCGGGGGAGGCGTTTGCGTCAGCGCACCGCCCGTGCTCCCAACGTCCGGCGCAGCAGGGGCAGACCGGTCAGGCCCCGGACCCGGACGTCGCCGAACCCGAACTCGGACAGCAGCGCACGCAACGAGTGCTCCGTGTACAGGTGCAGGTGGTCGCCGAGCGGCGGCGAGTAGCGCTCGATCCGACCCAGCATCAGGCGCAGTCGACCGTGGTCGGGCGTGGTGAGAAGCAGGCGTCCGCGCGGCGCGAGCACCCGCCGGACCTCAGAGAGCCACCGCGCGGTATCGGCGACGTGCTCGATCACCTCGCTCGCCCAGACCACGTCGAACGCGTTGTCGTCGAGCGGCAACGGGCCGTCGACCGGCGCCAGCACGAAGACCAGCCGGGGATGGCGAGCCCGCGCGCGCCGCAGCGCCGCCTCGGCCACGTCGACGCCCAGCACCTCGCCGCCCGGGGCACCACGCGCGTCGCTCAGCGCGGCGTCGGGGTGCACGCCGGTCAGCGCGGCATCGGCCAGGACGCCGGTCAGCGTGCCGTCGCCGCACCCCAGATCCAGGACGCGTTCGCCGACGCGGACGTTGGCGAGCGCGAAGCGCGTCCGCGCCCCGAGATCAGGGGGGGCGAGATCATCTGGCAGCTCCGTCCACAGCTGCTCGTAGTAGTCGCGCACCGGC
The DNA here is from genome assembly GCA_019240305.1 of Solirubrobacterales bacterium. Taxonomy (GTDB): domain Bacteria; phylum Actinomycetota; class Thermoleophilia; order Solirubrobacterales; family Solirubrobacteraceae; genus Palsa-465. Next base: position 7,613 of record JAFAYP010000531.1, on the reverse strand, counting down.
AGTCACCCTCGTGCCGCGCTGCGTGTCCGTGGAGGGATCGGCGGCGACCTCGGCAACACCAACGCGGTCATCGCGTTCGTCCATCCGCAGTATGCAGCCGCTCCCGATGCACACCGGACAGACTTTCTTCGTCGTCAGGCTGGTGAGCACGTCGACCTTTCCGCGGCCGTGGCACCGATCGCACCACCGCTCTCCGGCTGGGCACAGCTGCAGATCGTTGCGGTGCAGGAGACGGCGCATCCGGCTGATCATCGGGCCTCCGGCTCCTTCGGATGGGCAGGCACCATCGGTCAACCAACGCCAGCCCGGTTGACAGGGGCTCGCGGCAGTCCCCTCCAAGACGCCCGCCGCCAAGAGGGCCGCCGCCGTCCCTGACAAGACGCCCCCCGCCGTCCCGGCCAAGAGGGCCGCCGCCGTCCCGTCCGAGCGGCCTCCGCTTCTGCGCGCTCCCCGCGCCAGGGGCGATCACGGGCGGCCCGGAACGTCGGGATCCGAACTCGGCGCGATCGGGTCGGGCATCGGCGGCGTGGCTTCGATCGTCATCTCGCCGACCGTGAGCTGGGGGCGCGACAGCTCCGCCGGCATGTCCCAGAGGTAGACACCGACCGTCTCGGCGAGCGTCTCGTGAAGCTCGGCCAGCGTGCCGGCGCGGACCGAACAGCCGGGCAACTCCTGGACGTCGCAGTCATAGCCCGCCCGCTCCTGCGTGATGATCACCGTGAGCTTCATCCAGGCACACGACGTTAACCCCGGGGGCGGTCGACCGAGCGGGAAACTCGCTGCGACGACGCACATTTTCGACACCGCGCGACGGAGTCGACACATCTGGCGCGCCCTGAGTCCTAGCATCGATCGAAGTGTCAGCCTCGGCGGATCGCCCGTCGCGCCCGCGACCGTCCGCAGCGCGGTGCGCGCGCGTCGCCCACAGCTTCGTGCAGGCGGGCGTGGACCTCGCCGAGCTGGCGGACCGCGCTCGCGATGCCGGCTGGGACATGGTCGAGCTCGACGTGCTCAGCGATGGCGGCGAGCTCGTCGTCGCGCACGACTCCGGCGACCTGAGCCGGCCCGGTCAGATCCGCTTTGCCGACGCGCTCGCCGTCCTCCGGGCCGGGCTGCCGCGGGCCACCGCGATCGATGTCGACATCAAGACGGTCGGCTACGAGCACCGGGTGCTCGACGCGATCCGCCAGGCCGAGTTGCTGCCGCGCACGCTCGTCTCGACGATGGAGCGCTCGAGCCTCGAGCTCCTGCGCGCCGCGGAGCCCGCGCTGGCGCTCGGGCTCTCGGTGCCCCGTGCCCGGCGCAACTATCTCGCCCACCCGCTGACGCGGCCGGCCGCCTACGCGATGCTCGCCTATATGCGGCGCACGCTGCCGGCCCGGGCGGCGCGATGGCTCCGCGAGGGGATCGCCGACGCGATCATGGCCCACTGGCGCGTGGTCACCCCGCGCCTGGTCGACGCCGTAGCGGACGCGGACGGCGAGCTGTACGCGTGGACGGTCGACGACCCGAGCCGGCTCGAGGCGCTCGAGCGCCTCGGCGTGAACGGAGTCATCACGAATCACCTCGCGCGCGCCGCCACGTCAGTTGCCTCCGCGAGTCGCGCGGCCGGTGCCGCGTCGGGTGCCTCCGCGAGTCGCGCGGCCCCCGGCGGCGCGTGACGACATCCGTCCGTGGATCTGATGGTAGATCGCCCAGCGGATGTCCTCGGCGTCGCCGCTGGCCGCGTTCTCGGTGCTGATGTTGTCGGTGTGCGCCTCGGTGCCTCGTGGGCGCCCCGATTGCAGGGAACCGGCCCAGGCGGTGCGACACCAGAGTCCTCTTGACAATTCGATACCAACGGTATCTAATACCAGTGGTATTTAGATACCAGAGGAATCTCGATGGCGCAACGCTTGCTGCGGGCGGAACGGAAAGAGCGGACCAAGGCGGATCTCATCGACGCGGCGCGATGCGTGTTTTTGCGACGCGGCTTTCATGGGGCGTCGCTGGATGAGATCGCGGAGGAGGCCGGGTACACGAAGGGCGCCGTCTATTCGAACTTCGATGGCAAGGATGACCTGTTCCTGGCGATCCTCGGGGACTACTTCCGCCGGCGCGCGGAGGCCTACGTCGGGATCGTGTTCGACCACGGCGACATTGAGGACAGCTACCGCGCGGTCGCGCGATTCTGGCGGGAGGCGAACGAGGCCGAGCCCGAGTGGGCACGCCTCATCGCCGAGTTCTACGTCCACGCCTCGCGGAGCGAGACGCTGCGGATCGCCGCCCATGAGGTGCGCGAGCGGGGACTCGACGCGATTGCCGCGGTGGTCGATGCGCTGGCGGAGCACCACGGGGTCCAGTTCACGTTGGCGACCCGCGAGCTGGCCCGCGGCGGCGGGGCGCTGAACCGCGGGCTCTCGATCGAGCAGCTGCTCGATCCCGCGCTGCCCGGCGAGGTGTTCGAGGAGATGCATCTGGCCTACATGCGCGGGCTGACGAAACCGCGTGGGCGGGTAAGGAGGAGGGACCGGTGATCGGGGTGTCAACCATCGATGACGGTGGCGCGACGGCGACTATGACCGAGGAGCTGGCGGCGCGGGACGGCTGGTCTCGCGAGCGGCTCTACGAGTTTCAGAGCGATGGCGTACGGGAGGTGGTCGCGCACGCCGTCGCGAGGTCTCCGTATTACCGGGGGGTGCTCGGTGATGCCGCGCTTGCTCCGGACGTGCGGCTGCAGGATCTCCCGCCGCTCTCTAAGGCAACCCTGATGAAACAGTTCGACCGTGTCGTCACCGACGCCGGGCTTACCCTCGACGCGGTCGAGGCGCACGCCGGGGGCGGGGATCCTGGCGCCCTTCTCCTTGGCGATTACCACGTATTCGCGACATCCGGGACAACCGGTCGACGCGGCGTCTTCCCGCAGAGCACCGGCGAGTTTCGCCGGTGGGTCGCCGCCGTGCTGCGCACCCTCGGCCGTCTCGGGATCACACCCGGGACGCGGACGGTCGGCATCCCCGCGCCGACGCCGCTGCACATCACCCAGAAGCTCTTCGCTGCGTTGGGCGGCTTCGGCGGCGGTCGCCCGGCGCTCACCGCGACGACCGCTATGGCGGAGCTGGTCCGCGGACTGAACCTGGACCGGCCCGAGGCGCTGATCACGCTTCCGAGTCTCGCCGGGGCGCTGGCGGCCGAGCAGACCGCGGGCCGACTGGCCGTCGATCTGCGCCGGGTGGTGGTCGCCGGCGAAGCGCTCTCAGACGACGTCCGGGCCCGGGTCAGCGAGGCCTGGGGGGCGGCGCCATTTGAGATCTACGCGACGACCGAGGCCTTGATCGTGGCGGCCGAGTCGCCAGACCGGATCGGCCTGCACCTCACCGAGGACCTGGTCGTGGTGGAGGTCGTCGACGAGCACGACCGGCCTGTCCCCGACGGCCAGCCCGGCTACAAGGTGCTGCTAACCAGTCTCGTGAACCGGGCGCTGCCCCTGATCCGCTACGAACTCGCCGACAGCGTGACCGTGGCCCCCGGCGAGGACCCCAGTCGTTGTCCGTACCGGCGGCTCGAGCGCGTGGATGGCCGCAGCGACGACCATCTGACGCTGCCGGGCACTGCCGGCGAACCAGTGGTGGTTGCGCCGCAGCATCTGCGGGCACCGTTCGCGTCTTTGCCGGCCGTGCTGCAGTACCAGATCGTGCAGGAACCGACCCGCCTCGTCATCCGGGTCGTGCTGCGCCCCGACGCAGCCACGTCGGTCTCTGACACCGTCGCTAGCGGCATCCGCCGGGCGCTGCAGGCGGCGGGCGCCGTCGTCCCGCCTCTGATCATCGAACAGGTGACCGAGATCGAGCGTGAGCCCGGCGGGGCGAAGCTCAAGCTCGTCAAGGCCAGGCTGCGATGACCGCGCGGCGGGCGCTGCTGGGCACGGGCTCTCAGGCCGAAACGCCTACCCGTCGCGGGTCTCCAAGCAGGCGCCGTTCCTCCCGGGAACCGAGAACCACGCTTCGCCGCACCGACCAGCCTCGCTCGCTAAACCGTCCGCATCGGGATCCTCGTGCAGCGATTTACGCGACGCCAAAAGATCACGATCGGACGCGTGCCGCTCGGCCACCACCACGGGCTCGTGATGATCCGCTGGAACCAGCGCGTCGCCGGCCGCAAGCTCGCGCCCGGCCGCTACCTGATCACGCTCCGGGCACTCAACGCCCACAAGCGCGTCATTGAGACCACGCAACCCTTCATGGTCGCGATCTCGTGATGCAAAGCTCGTGCGACCAATGACGTCGGATTGGCCCCCGGGCTCGAGCAGCTTACGGCCCGTGCTTGAGCTAGACCACGTCTTCTGCGTCATCAACGAACTCGATCAGACGGCGGATCGCCTGAAGCGCCGCGGATGGCTCCTGGACGAGGGCACTGTGCACACTGGGCAGGGCACGCGCAACCGGAGGCTGCTGTGGCCCGAGCAGTACCTGGAGCTGCTCGAGGTCGCCGACTACGCAGAGGCGCGCGCGAACCCTCTGCGCTTCGACCTACGGGCCGAGTGGCGCTCCACCGGCGCCAGCCCGTTCGGGCTGGTGTTCCGAGGACAGCTACCCGACGAGCACCGCAAAGACTTCGTCCCGTATACGGACCTCGGCCCACTGCTGTGGGTGCATCGCGACAACCTTCGGGGCGCCGCGCGCCCGCAGGTGTTCGTGCTCGACACGACCAAAGAAGACCTTGAGCAGCGCAGGCCGCGCTCCCGCCGCCCGAACCGACTTGCCCAGCCGCGCTCCCCGCTCCACGAGGTGCGCGTCTGCGGGCCCGAGCGAGCGCGGCTGCCGCCGCATACGGGACCGTCGGTCATGCAGTCTTCGGGCTCTCACCACCTCGAGTTGGTCGCCGGCGACGGACCCGCCCAGCCGGTCAACCAGATCCTGACCCTTCGCGCGTAGGCCGGAATGCGAAACGCCTACGAGGTTCCAGTGGTCAGCGCGCCGTTGTTACTGGAACCTCCCACGCCCAAGGCGTGCCCCGGGACACGCCGGCAGCCACCTAGCAAGCGCGACTCCCCGTCAGGCTGGCGGCCCGCTCAACGCCCGTTGCAGACCGAACGTCACGGCGTCCTCCGGGCGCGGGAAGGGCTTCAGGCGGCGGAAACCTGGACGACGCCGGCCTGAGACGTGGGCTCGGGAACCGGCTCGCCGCGCTCGCGCATGACCCCCAAGTGAGCCGGGATCGCTTCGGCGATCAGCTGCTCGACCTCAGCCCGGGTCTGGCCGGCAGCGACGCACCCCGGCAAGTCCGGAACCCAGACGCCCCAGCTCGTCGGCCCCTGCTCATAGAGCACGGCGTACTCGATGTGGTGCTCGCTCATCGCAGCCGGTCCCTGGTCAGTCCTGACTGGTGGCGGATCGAGCCAACGTGCCCGGCGGCACGTCGACGCCCGGTTTGCCAGCCACCGTCACGGTACCGGGCGTGGTCGGATGCACGAGAATGCGATGGCTGCCGCGCTGGCGATCGACCGTCTGACCGTCATCGGCAAACACGCGCAGCACCCGGCGGACCTTCACGCGCCGTCCCACCGGCGAGCCTTGAGGGTGTCGATCACCGCCTGGGGAGCGACGTCTCTGAGATAGCGGTCGGTGACCGCCAGCGACGTGTGGCCCAGGTCGTCGCGGATGACGTTGATCGGCGTGCCCTCCCGGGCCAGCTCGGCGGCGTGGGTGTGGCGCAGCCCGTGGGCGTGCACGCGCTTGTCCACCCCCGCCCGCGCGGCCAAGCGCGGCAGCAGCCGCCGGACATAGGAGCTGTGAATCCGCCCGCCGGCCAAGGTGCAGAAGATCGCCGCCCGCGCCCCCGGCCCGCGGCCGCTCTCGCCGGCCAGACCGCGGCGGCGATCGATCCAGCGGGCGAGCAGCGCGGTGGTCTGCTCATCCAGGCCACGGTGCGCGAGCGGTTGCCCTTGCCGTGGCGCACCCGCACCGTCCCCGCGGCCAGGTCGACGTCGCGTAGCTCTAACTGAAGGGCCTCGGAGATTCTGAGCCCGCAGCGCCACAGCACCGCGATCAGCGCCCGGTTGCGCACCCCCGACGGCGCCCGCGCGCTACACGCCCGGATCAGCGCGACCACCTCGGCCTCTGACAGCACCTCGGTCGGCCGCCGCCGCCGCGACGCGCCCGACGAGCTCGGCGACGTCGACGCGCCGCTCGAGCGGCGGGTGGCGGTCATCGCGCGCTGGCCGCGGCCTCGGCGAGCGCGTGCACGTCGGCCTGGCGGGCCTCGGTCTCGCTCCACCCCGCCGCGACCAGCTCAGAGACAAACCCAGCGATCAGCTCGCCGATCTCCACGGCCAGGTGGCGGCGGTCCCCGCCGAGGCGCTGCGAGAGGCGGCCGGCGAGCTGCCGGGCGGCCTCGGGTATCGCTCGGGCCATGGGTCCTCTCCCTGTTGAGTCACGAATACAGGCATGTACGTGACCATATAGGTCGCTTCAGACGAGCTGGAGCGCTGGCGCGATGATGCGTTCCACCACCCAATGCAGGTGATCACTGAATACCGAGCCGCGCACCATCCGGCCCTTGAACTAAGTCAGCGCCCCGGTCTCCGAGACAGCCAGGACCGGGAACCGAAGGGCGGCGTACCGATGCTTAGGCTGAGCAGCAAACCACTTCCCGAGGGACTTCGACGATCGGCTCAAGAAGACCGCGATGGTCATCGTCCCCGTCTGCAGTCCACGAGGTAGCCCGCCCTTGTGATCGATCGCGTACTGCTGTGCTGCGGCGGTCAGCTCCTCGGCACGCTCGACGGCGAGTTCGTTCACGATGAACACCACGACGAAGGTGTGCATCCGTGTCGCCACCCACTCCCAACGAAAGTCCGATCGACGGGGGACGAGGACCTCGACGCCGGCGACGGTGTCCCGCTTGACCTCGAAGCCGGCCGCCGCCAAGCCGCCGTCGAGAGCCTGGACCGCATGCGATGCGTCCACCCGGCTGATTGTTGCTGGGAGGCCGGATCGGCCGCGCCCTGCACTCAACCGGTAGGCCCCGACCAGCCCGGATCACGAAAGTGTGCTCCTGATGCGTCGGGCGGACAACTCCGCAGGACGACAAGCGCGGCAGCTGAGCGTCACGCACGCGTGCGTACCACTGTCCCTTAAGCCGATGGCCGCTCCTTGCGACTCCAAAGAAGCGCTCTTTCAGTCATTGCAGCTCAGGCCGGCGCCATAAAAGAGAGCCACGACCAGGACCCCTAAGCCCGCTAGGAAGCCGGTGACGACGCTCTTAAAGGCTGTCGCATAGCCCGGCGTGCCCGATCTGAGCTGCGCCAAAGCCATCACGAAGCCAGACCCCAAGCTCAGCGCGAGCCCTACGATCCAGGGATGTCCGGCCTGCGCAGTGCCGAAGGGGCAGCTTCGCAAGCCGCGATACTCATTCTCGGCCCATAGAAGCCACACAGCAGCCGATCCGGCGATCAGCGCCACCGCCAGCGAGGTCATCGCTATCGCTCTGCGCATGATTGAGCTATCGGTCGCTGACGCGATTAAGACAACGCCGTTTGATGCACGAGTCACGTTTTGGGCTCATTTCGTGATCGTATGGAGCCCTGGCACATAGCTGGGCGAAGGCAGCGTCGATGTATCGTGGTGCTGTGG